>DAHXNM010000322.1 GCA_027365375.1 Ferrimicrobium sp.
CTGTCGACGCAGCTATCGCGGCAAATGCCGTTCTCGCGGTGACTGCCCCCGACCAATGCGGCTTGGGGGGCGACCTAGTAGCACTCGTCTACTCCCCTCCGTCTTCAAGAGGTTCCGCGGAGGTCCAATCACTGCAGGCAATCGGCCCTTCAGGTACAGGTGCTTCAGCGGAAAGCTTGCGTGCTGATGGGCATAACTCGATCCCAAGGTCCAGCCTTCATGCTCTTACGGTACCAGGTGCAGTTGACGGATGGCTGGCACTTCACCACAAATTCGGTAAACTCCGTCTCGATCAAGTCCTCGAGGCTGCGGTGGGTTACGCTACCAACGGATTCCCTGCCTCAAATCGTCTACGGCGTAACTTTGAACAGATACGCAATCTCGCATCTGGAGTCGAACTCGCTGACTCTCTCAATCCAACATCGAGCTCCTATCCGCTGGTGCGGCGCCCTGGCATCGCTCGAACGCTGCTGGCGATATCAAAACTCGGTCGAGAGGGGTTCTATGCCGGAGAGTTTGGTGCCGAACTGATGAAGTTGAGCGAAGGCGTTTTCCGTCCAGATGACCTCGCTCAGCCGATCGCGAGGTTCACACCACCACTGAAGGCGACAATTTTTGGTCACATCCTTACAACCAACCCAGCTCCGAGTGCCGGCTTCCTAACCCTCGGAGCGTTAGCCGCGCTCAACCAGATGCCGACTGAGGTTGGAGATGTTCACTGGTATGAGGACCTTATTAGCGCCTTTCGCAACACCGGATGGATGCGCGGGTACCACCACGATAAGGTAGAGCTATCGACGGTGCTGGCTAACACAATCTCTCCCACCACACCCCTCACACATACCGTCGCAACTGGGCCAGATACCACTGCAATAACTGCAGTCGACGCCAACGGACTCGGCGTCGTGCTCGTGCAATCGAACGGCCATGCCTTCGGTTCACGGCTCGCGACGCCGGACACCAACATCTTCATCCACGACCGTGGCGCAGTCGGCTTCAACCTCATAGCTGGTGATGCCAACGAACTCAAGCCGCGTGCTCGCCCTAGACACACGCTCGCACCAATCATTGCCCAAACCCCGGAAGGTCACCTCGCGCTGTTGGCAGGAACCATGGGAGGCGATCGACAACCCAGCATTCTCGCCCAGATCATCACTGCTGCACTACGCGATAAGGCCGACCCAAGCGATGCGCTGGTTCAACCGCGATTTGCATTTTCCTCGCCCACCACTGGCGAGCTCTCTGGCTTCGACACTTACGACAGCGATCAGCTCCCAATCCTGACCTGCGAGGGGCACATGCCGAGGCCAGTGAAAGACGAGCTCGAGGAACGATTCGGACTGGTGCAATCAACCCCCGCTTTTGGGTCAGACGCAGGCGTTGCCCATCTCACACTCCGAAGATTCAACAACTGGATGATCGCCACAGATCCAAGGTCAGAGGCGGCTGGTATCGCCGGTTTTTAGCCGACCAGGACACCAGACTCGGTCCATACCGGATCTTTGATGGTGTCGCCACATTCCCATGAGCCGCCCAACCCAGCTTACTTTACCTTGCAAACTTGACAGCAAACGTCCAAATCAGGAACGGGTTGAGAACTCCCCGCTCATACTCCAACGATGTTGAGAGATGCACTGAGACCTCGAAAGATGACGTAGTTAGCCGTTGATTGGGCCCCGGACAGCACGCAAACTTGCCCCAGATCGACCACGTAACACGCTAATCATCTCGGCAATAATCGCCACAGCCGTCTCTTCGGTGCTGCGAGACCCGATATCTAAGCCAGCCGGTCCGTACACCCTCCCGAGATGTTTTCCGCAATCGCACTCGAGTAGACGTCTCCGTCTCTCCTCTTGTGTTCCCCTGGAGCCCAAGGATCCAACATAGCAGACCTCTGTATCTTGCAAAAGATGACGCAGCAGCGGAGTCACATGATCGTGATCGTGATCGAGTACCACCACTCCATCACTTCGGCCAACCGCCGGAAACGTCTCTCCCGGCTCCGATTGCATCACCTCAATCCCGAGGAGATCTCCTTGGATTCGGAGGGCCTTGGCGAGAACACCTCCGCCAATGATGAGCAGACGCGAACTTGGAATGAAGCAGTGAATATGTAGCGTCAAGTGCTCCAGATCAAGCACCGACACCCCCGCTCGCCCGCGCGCCAGTAGCTGCGCTGCCTCCTGCGCTCCAGGACTATCACCTGGATCATCTATAGTAACCAGCTGGATTCCAGTGGGACGTGACTGCGCATCCAGCGTAGTCACGAGAGCGAAAGGCCGTCGCGCCCCAACATGGGGCCCGATATCAGTCAGCCACGCCCACGGATGCACCACGACTCGAACCGACCCTCCACAGGCAAGTCCACTCGCAACAGCCTCGGGGTCACCGATGTCGACTGACAGGCTGTAGGACTCCTTAGACATACCTTCAGCAATAAGCCTCGACCCGAGTGACGGAGATAGCACTGACCCGTAACGCTGGCTACCAGCCACGACCATGAGGTCATTACTCCGATCTCCGCCACCAAAACCGTTCAACTCCAACAGACGAGCCACCGTCGCGCTTGGGTCTAACTGCTGGTCTATCAACAAAGTCAGCTCTTCAAAAGTCACTCGATGCCACCCTTTCCATCAAAGGATCCTTATGGATCTGTACGCTCACGCATCAACCTTGCGAAGTACTGTTGTGCCTTCATGGTTACCGGTCCCGGCGAGTTGCCAAACGTCCGTTGATCAATCCGAGACACACCCTGGACCATCCTGAGAGTCGAGGTCACAAAGACCTCGGTGACCGACGGATCGAACAACGAGGAACATGAAATCTCCTCTTCCGTGGCCCCAACCCCCTCGAGGACCAGATCGCGGGTGACCCCTGCTAAGCAACCAGCGCTCAACGGTGGCGTGAAAATTACTCCGTCGCGGACCAGAAAGATATTAGATCCCGATCCTTCGCAGAGGTTACCAACGGTATTCGGGAACAGCACCTCGTCGGCACCCTGTTCCTTCGCCCAGGCCAACGCAATGACGTTCTCCGCATACGAGGTCGTCTTCAATCCAGCAAGCACTCCACGCTCGTTCCGGGGCCATGGCGCCAGCGCAAGGACCGTCATAGCAGGCTCGAGCACAATCTCCTCAGTAGCGATGATCGTCCTCGGCTCAACTATCCTCGAACGACCTGATCCGAGACCTGCGCTTCCTGCGGTATAGGTAATGCGTATTTTTGCGGTGGTCACCTGATTCCGAACGATCAATTCGCCAATCCCCTTATGCAGAGCCTCCACATCGGGTTCCGGGAGCCCCATCCCCCGTGCGGTACGGCAAAGCCGATCTAAGTGTCTTGTCGCAGCAAAGGCTGCGCCTTCGACAACCACGAGTGTCTCGAAGGCACCATCGCCACAAACAAGGCCATGATCGAAAACAGGAACACCGGCGCCGTCAGCCTCCTGAAGGCATCCGTCTATCCACACCATAGTCATGGCATCAACCTCCCTCAATTATCCTAGTAGTATGCTCGATCAGACTCTTGAAGCCCTAGTCCATGGCCAAAACTTCGCTACCCTCACGACGATTACCCCACAAGGAGTTCCGCAGTCATCGGTGATGTGGATCGATTGTGACCACGAACACTTGCTCATCAACACCGAAGTCGCACGGGCCAAGTTTCGCAACATCTCGCATAATCCCCTCGTCACCGTACTCATTTGGGATCGCGAGAACCCTTATCACTATGTCGAGGTGCGTGGCATCGTCCACGATACCGTCACCGGCGATCTAGCTGATGAGCACCTCGAAGAACTGGCGATAAAGTACACCGGCGAGGCTTTTGCTGGGGCAATCGAATCGCCGCGTGTCATCCTCAAGATTACGCCGACTCGGACGAGGGCCGTCGACTAGTGAATGTTATTCCCGGCATCCGCCTCCAGCGTCGTCTGCCATCGCTTGAAAAAGCTATCGCCCTCGCAGATCGTTAGGATACACAGCCATGAGCGCCCCAATCCACCAGGACGATAGGCGTCGCCTACGAGATCTGATAGTGGTCGGTTGGTCTCATGCGGGACAACATGCGTACGTGGCATCGCTTGGAATTGCAATTCCATACGTCATCGTGAGCTTCCACACCAATTATGCGACGGTCGGCATACTTCTCTCGGTTGCGGCGATTGCAGGTAGCGCTCTGCAGGTGCTTGCGTTAGTCGTCAGGAAGACCTCGGCGCGCGTCCTGTTCACGATTCAAAACATTGGCTCTACCCTTGGTGCCGCAACTGCAGCTCTAGCTCCAGGCATCTACATATTCATGACCGGCCGACTCATTCAATCTGGTGCAGGATGGCCACAACACCCCGTAGGAGGCTCCTATCTAGCTAATAGATACCCAAAAACACGTGGCACCACACTCAGTTGGCACGTCACGGCAGGCAATATGGGAACCCTTCTCGCTCCGCTGCTAATGCCCTCGATCATCGCAACCTACGGCTGGAGGGCAGCGTTCTGGACACTCTCAGCTCTACTCGTGACCACCATCGTGGCCGTGGCCGTGTGGCTCCCGTCTCCTTGGCATCGGCTAACCTCGACCAACGACTCGGCCGAGAACGAGGGTCCCGAGGGGATCGGGTTTTGGAGTCGGCTTAGAGCACTCATCCGTCAACGACCAGTCTTCGCGCTGCTAGTTGCCGGATCAGTCGCCGCTGGTGGGCAAGGGATTGGAATTGTTGGGGTGTATACGCCTGGGTATCTGCATACGTCTCTTCATCTTTCGTCTCTGAGTTTGACTGTGATTTTGACTCTCCTCTATGCTGGCGCCGTTGTTGGGCCGATTTTGATGGGATCACTCGCTGATCGACGAAGTCATCGTGGCGTGTTGATCACGAATTACGGATTAGGTGCCCTCGCGTTGTTGTTGTTTGCCTTCTCTGGCAAGGATCTGTTTAGCCTCTCCATCTTCGGCATCGGCATCGGCATCTTCTCGTACTCAGAACTATCACTTCGTCAGACGGTGTTCTCCGACTACCTACCCCCTGGCATGTCCCGTGCTGGGTTCGGCGTCTTTTTTACAGTCTCACAATCTATCGGTGCGCTCTGGATCGCCATCATAGGCATCACGGTCGCAGACGGTGGATTCAGAGATGCCTTCGTCCTGATGGCGGTGACCTTCCTAGCTGCGGCCCTGATAGTCCTCTGGGGGACGTACAAACGAAAGGCAACCACAGACCACACCTGACTATGGCAACTTTGGATGCCTAAACGTTATGCTGAATCTTACCTAGCTCGTCGGCAGATGCACCATCTCTCGAGATCCCGTCCGATGAGGAGATCGAAAGTATGCAAATTGGCCGTTGGCTTCATCTAGGTGGTGCATAGGCTCACCGATCGAATGCTTCCATGAAGGCCAAATAGTGACAAAAAGCGTCATGACCTGCAACTCTGCAGGTCATACTTCGCAGCCCCAACGGGATTCGAACCCGTGTCTCCACCTTGAGAGGGTGGTGTCCTAGGCCTCTAGACGATGGGGCCTCTAGGAGACTCGATCCACTCTAATGGCTCAAGATCACGAAGTCGCCACTTCTGATCAGCATCTGGCGCCAGTGCCGAAGACACGCCATCGATCGTCCCCGGCACTGAGCCCAACACTATGGCCGTTGTGCAGGTGTATCCACGTTGGTGAACTCCGGATCACGGTAGTAACGGCGCCAGATTAGGCGGTAGAGTGGGATCTTCTCTGGGATTCTGCGAAGGCCAGGGATCACTGGAACAAAGAGCAAAGCGAGACTCAACACCGTCATAATAGCCAGCACCTCTACGTCGACATTATCCGAGTTTGACATCGGTGGTACCTGGTACCACATGGTGTAGAGCCACATCCACGGCTGCCCCGGCCAGGATCCCGTCTCATTCATCACACCCCACTGGTTGCCCTCCAGATGGTCAGCGGTAACAATTTTGTTCCAATAACTCTTAGGCTGGGCAACGACCGAGTCCCCAATGAACATCACTGGATTTGTGTAGTTCGTGGTATAGAAACTCGACTGGGTGAGGAGTTGTGCGTCAAGGGCACCCGACTGCGCCATAGCTAGAAGGTGAGTCATCAACTCAGGGACGGGCCCCGCTGAAGCCATTTGCGCGATGACAGCTGAGCTACCGAGCGACAGCCTGTTCATGCGTGCCTGATAGTTGCTGACCCAACGAGCCTCGGTCGCCTTCGATGCATGCTTATAGGTCGCAATCGCAGCTGTCAGTGCTGGGAAGCCAGGCAAGGTCGACAGCGGGTTCAGTACAAAGTCCTTCGCCGTGTCGATCGGGTACTTGACGCCGAAGAACTTCTGAAGCGACACTGGACCAATAGACTGCAGCGACCCAGTTCCTGTATTGTAAGGTGGCCCGTAGGTCGCAGTTGTACTCGTTCCATTCAACTCAGTCAAGGCGATATCGACAAACCCCGCAGGCTGCGCCGTCGCCCACGCCTGAACTGTTATCGGAGGAACATCCGGTGACGAGAATGTGATGGCAAGGATAAAGACCAAGACCAGAACTATTACAAAACCAATCGTCGCCTCCTTAAGGATGTCGTAGTGACGCAGCGGTCCGCGCCATGGATTGCTGTAACTTCGCTCGCTCTCTCTCCACCGGCTCACTGCCCTACCTCCATCGCGTTTCCCTTGCCGACGTCTCCCTGTTCCAGCGTGACAGCCGCGGTCGAACTGCTCCTATCGTCACCGAGGTGAGCAGGCTCTGCACCGATCGGAGGAACTACGCCCCGAATTCGGACCATTAGAACATGAATCCCAACAATCAGCACCAAGACGATCGGCACCAAGACGATATGCAGCATCAGGGCCTGACCAAAGTTCATCGCGTTGAAGAAGGCGCCTATACCTCCTGAGTTGAAGGCATCCTTTGACTCGAATGCGATCCACTGGGAGTCAAAATTTGTCTGCGAGAGATACCCCGTGAACGCCTCCACGATCGAAACCAGGAACGCTAGCACGCCAGTCATCCAGGTTAGCCACCGCTTTCCGCGCCATGCTGCCATCCAGAATTTTGCCCAGAGATGGACGGTCATGAAGCCCATAAACAGCTCTACCGACCACAGATGTAGTGAGTTGACAAAGAGACCGATGCTACTCAAGTGCCACCAAGTCGGCCCCTCGAGAGCAAGTACCATGCCACTTAAAATTGCGACGATCAGAGCCCCAATGGTGAGAACACCAAAGACGTACACCCACGACGAGACATATGAAGGCTGTCCATCTGGTAGCAATTTATCCGGGGGAAGGTACTTTAGACCAAGGCGTCGACCGCGACCCGTCCAACCCTCAGGAGCCTCTTCAGCTCCGTCCATCGGAGCCGATTGATAGCTCTTACGTTTTATCGGCTTGCCCTTCAGGAACGGGACGCTAATAACGAGCACAAAGAGCACTATCAAGACGATGATGACGGTGAAATTGGCCACCGAAATCAAGATAAAACCCCAATGAATGTAATGATCAGGATGGTTGAGGTTGACAATCGCCCCAACAATCGGATGACCGTGCATACCGGTATCCTTCCTAGCGCCCAAGCGCGAACGACTTATCCTACTGAAGAGCTACCCAAAGCAAGAAGCTCTGTCATCAATCCTATGTAGCATTCAAGAGCTTCGTTAGGGACTTTGGTCACACAAAACACGGACGTTCGTTCCCGATAACTCTAGGACGAGCTACGACAGAGCATGCCTCAAGCCGACCTTCTCAAGTGGTATCACACAGAGGCCCGCTAATGACAACGCTAGAAAACTGGTTGAACCGCCCCGGGGTTTTAGGGAGACCCGGGGCGGTTCAACCAGTGCTACCCGTCTGTCGAGTGCTGGTCTTTGGTCAGACGACAAGACTCGTGCATAGATAACCGATGAACCGTGTTTTGGGTCTTCGGATTCTAGATCTCCGGCCAGAATGAGCTTGCCAACTTTACGTGTTGGGACAGGCATCTTCCCTGTGCGGTGCCATCTATATGCGGTTTGAGGGTGTATGCCTTGGGAGAGTGCCCAAGCACGTAGGTACATTACATCCTATGGTAGTACATCTGTACGACAACTGTTGCTACCCCTTGGGGGTCTGCGACCATGGAAGTTCTTTGTCGGAGCGTGGCTCCCCCACAAGACCGAGAACTCGTTCACCAAGGATATTACGCATCACCTCAGAGGTGCCCCCCTCGATGGTGTTGGCTCGGGAACGCAGAAACGCCTGCGTCGCCGCACGCTGCGATGTGTCACCCTGGACACCAGCAAACTCTGGACGTCGCATCGTGTAATCGGGATAGAACAATGAGTCCTCCCCTAGTATGTCGACACAGAACTCATATATCTTCTGGTTGAGCTCAGCGTTCGCCAGCTTGACCACCGAACCTTCAGGGCCAGGATTACCCTGTTGACGCTGCGCAGCAGCTCTTAGAGAGGTTAGCCTCAGTGCCTCAGATCCACACCAGAGCTGCATGAGCTGATCGAGTGACGCGACGGGGCTACTCCTCATGGCAAAGGATTGCATCGCCTCGGCGATAGCTCCACCACTACGAGGAAGAACCAATCCACCAATCGAGGCACGCTCGTTCATAAGCGTAGTGATGGCGACCGACCAACCATTTCCGACCTCGCCCAGTCGCATGCTATCGGGCACATGAACCTCCGTCAGGTAAACCTCGTTGAACTCAGCTTCACCGGTAATCTGGCGCAATGGTCGCACCTCGACTCCTGCAACTTGCATATCTAGCACGAAATAGGTCAGCCCTCTGTGTTTGGGCGCATCAGGATCACTCCGTGCCACCAGCATCCCCCAACGAGCAACATGGGCAAGGGTGGTCCATACCTTCTGCCCACTCAAGATCCACTCGTCACCATCCCTGACTGCTCGCGTTGCAAGTGAAGCAACGTCTGATCCGGCCCCAGGCTCAGAGAAGAGCTGACACCAGATCTCCTCACCAGTGAAGAGCGGACGCAAGAGTCGGTGCTGAAGCTCCGACGACCCATAGGTCATCACCGTTGGCGCGCCCATACCCACACCAATTGGATTACTAGCAAAGGCAGCTGGAACCTTCGCGTCCGCCAGTATCTCATCGATAATCCCTTGAAGAGCCGGGCTTGCCCCACGGCCACCAAGCCCTTCTGGGTGATGTACAAAGGCAAGTCCACGATCGTACTGCTCGCCACGAAAAGAGATCCCTCCGACAGTCTGGAAGTCAACCTCGTCCAAAAGGTTCAATGTGGCTGACCGTATCTCTTGCTCGTTGACTGTCATCTGCCCCTCCTCGACACAAGCCTAGCAAACAGTTGATGATAGCACAGAGCACGAGGGCCTCCCTTGTCTATGTCTACTCAACGCAAGTGCGAAGCTATGTCACCTCGAAGTGCTCTTATATGTCCCACCCAATGGGAAGCGAGCGCATGGTAACCACTCCCGTACTCCATCTGGTGGTGGAGTTGAGTGTGCACCGACGACGCGATTGTAAAACTTCTCAACTCACCCCACCGACCTTGTCGGATCTCAAACCAATCGAAGAATGGACACATATGCGAAGAGTCGTCACCAGGCCGGTCGAGGTGCGCGACGATGAGCGCGTCGTTGAGCAACAGAAAGTCCTCGACAGCAAAGACTCGCTCTGGAAGATGAAGAAGCTCTCCTCGATCGAGGATGCCAAGGAAGGCCTCAAGATCGATCGGGCGCGAATACAGGTAACCCTGGACGAACTGACCCCCCAAGTGGATCCAACGGAAGAGCTCGTCAGTCGTCTCGACCCCCTCGGCAACGACACGAATGCCGGCAATCCGAGCGAGAAAGCTGAGCGAACTCACGACCGCAAATGAGTTGACATCCATTCCAAATCTAGAGATGAAAGACCGATCGATCTTCAATTCATCGACATCGAGGAGCGCTACATTGCTTAGCGAGGCATAGCCAGTACCGAAGTCGTCGACCGAGACTGCGACTCCAACGGAGTGAAGCATCGCTATCATGGCACGAGCTGAAGCCAAATCATCGAGCGCCACATCCTCGGTGATCTCGATGGTGAAGTGCCACGGCGTCTCGGCCGCAAAGAGCGCCACATCATCTGCAAAATGGGAGGAAAGGAAGTGCGAAGGTGTCACGTTTAGCGATACGTTGATGTCGGGATAGCCATAGGCCGCGAGCTGATGATGAACTACCAGCGCTGACCTGATAGCGTGATTCCCAAGCATTCTTGCCAGCTCCGGGTCGCTCTTTACCTCCTTGAGAACCGACTCAAGCGGCACTCCATCCCAACGCATTAGCAGCTCAACGCCAACAACCATGCCCGTGGTACCATTTACCTTGGGTTGGAGTGCAAAACGAAGGTCTCCATTGTCTATCGCAGCTGGCAAGCGATCGCGAACCTGACGGCGCAGTTCAATCGAGCGAGCTACCATGCCACCAAAAAGATAGGAGCGTGCTTTGCCGGCCGCCTTCGCGGCATATAGTGCCTCGTCAGCATGAGCGAGAAGGCTGGGGTAATCACGTCCGTCGGTGACCGACATTGCCCAACCTAGTGAACCGGTGATTCGATACTCTTCACCGATCTCGCCAACGAGTACCATCACGCGCTCTACAAGGTTGTCAACGGCACGATAGTCGGCATCAGCGACACAGAACCCAAACTCATCACCACCGAGACGAGAGACAAAGTCGTCATTCTCGACAAGCGTCATTAAGCCCGAACCGAGTGACTCCAAAAACTTATCACCTGCCCAGTGCCCCGCGGTGTCATTAAGCTCCTTAAACCCGTCCAAGTCAAGGATTCCAATCGCCACCTCTCGGCCTGACACCAGTAGATGGCGAACCTTTTCTTCGAACGCCAGTCGGTTATCCAAACCGGTTAGCATGTCGGTACGAGCAGCAATGCGTTGGACATTCTTTTCTCGTTCGAGCGCTTGTTTTAGGTTCAAATCGGCGATCCCCTGCTCGATCATCTTTACCACCGTTTCCAGCAGGGAGATGACCGCAGGGGTGACGGTGTTAGTTACTTGCGACATGACGGTGAGGGCAGCGAAAACATGTCCGTTTTTATGAACGGGTAGTGCCACTCCGCAGTTCCAACCAAAGGTGCGCAGAAAGTCTATCCACGGGCTCACTGCGGTATCCCCGAGTTCGTCTTGATTCCAGGCAACAGAATCCGAGCGAATTGCTCGCAACGCCAACGGTCCATCGCCCACATGATCAAGTGGCACCAGAAGGGCTCCGACCTCCTGTGCCCCTCTACCCGCACTCGCCATCGGAACCAATCGGTTCATGTCTGGATTCGGCACCGCCACCCAAGATGAGGTAAACACGCTCTCGGTCACTAGCACGTCACAGAAGGACTGCAATAGCTCGGTCTCGGACTGAGCAGACACCATGATCGAGGCACTCTGGAGCACAGTCAACGTGAGGTTGTTCAACCAACGGTTCTCCCACTCTGAACGATTGTGCTCGACACGAGCGATCGCCTGCCTGATCAACTCGTCCATCGAGTAGACAACATCCTCGCCGATGCCACGATCGGCCTGGTCGTCGATGGCAAAAATCATCACACCCTGGCTGATGCCAGCAATCACGATCGGTAGACGCAGGACCGCACTTCCGCTAGCTAGCAGAGTCGCCACCTCGCCCAACTCATAACGATCGAGGCTGCCAATAAGACCGTTAGTTATTACCTCCTGCTGCAAGCGGAAACAGGTCGCCGATGGTCCGAGCGTATCGAGTCTGCCGGACACCGAAATCTCAAGCTCGACGAGTTCTCGACGAGCGTCATCGTTTATTTCTCCCCACACTCCAACGCAGCGCAACACGTCAGCACTGGGGTCAAAGCGCATCAGGCAAGCCTGTCGTATTGAGACATCACGTGCAAGGTTTTCTGCAATATCTCCAAGAGCCGACGCCCACTCAGTTGTCATCGAGGATTGGAGTGCGATCTTGGCGCCAACTATCTGGTCAAGCAGCCTACCGTGAGCAAAAGCGGTGCGCGCGTGGAATAGTCGACCCAACTCCGACCCAAGCGCACCCATCATATCTTCAATATCGACCGGAACCGGATCTGACTCACGCCGGTACAACGCCAGTGCGGCGCTCCGATTGAGCGACAGCGGAAACGGCACGACAATGGCCGAACCGAGTTCATAGAGCCTGAGTTGATCATCCCATATGCCAAAATGATCATCAAAGTGCCGAGAGCCCAAGGTCACATCTCCACTGCGCAAAGCGATGCCAGTTGGTCCCTGACCACGTGGGTCGTTAGGGTCAGTTCGAAGATCGAGCGCATCAGCGTATGCACTCCCCTCACCTGCCACGGCGACGATAGATATCCGTTCGCCCAGCCCGGTGGCCGGAGTGCCAAGTACCGTCGCCATAAAGACAAGAGGGGCTTGAGTCGCTCGTTGAATCATCTCTACCAACTGCTCGATCAACAACGACTCAGGCATCTGCACGTAGCGATCAAAAAGATTGGCAACCTCGACAATGGTCTGCTGCAGCGCCTCGCGAGAGCTCCAGAGGCGTATGCTCGCCTCACCAGTGGTAGCCAAAAGCTCCTTTTCATGGAGCAACAGCAGCCCCAACTCATCCGCATTCAGTAAATCAGTCAACTCATTGCGGTAAAGCGCATAGATCCTGTCGATCCAGCTTGGGCGAATGCCGATACGGAGATGGACATCAGAGACCCGGCCGATAACCCCATAGTCAACCCGCTGTTCCGAGAACATGCGGATGAACTCGTCGGTGATCACCTGCGCAATCCGGTCAGCCTCAGCAAGCTCGCCCTCATGGAATACACCGATATCGGAAACCATGAGATCACAAAGCTTGGGCTGGAGCTGCCTCAACGCCTCGATCAATCCTGCCGAAATACGGCGATCCTCTGCCGTATGCCCTCCAGAACTGCCACGACTTGGGGTAGGATCCGAGCCGAACTCTGAATTTACCTCCATACCTCAGCTCCTCAGCGGCGCACACTAACACTTACACCATAGGACATGCGAACCTAACTTATCCCTTTTTTATCGGCCGCTAGCTCGCGAACCTAAGGCAGTGCCGAAAACTGGCAGAAATTGACGGGAAGGTGCAGAATGGAGGAATGACAAACTTTGCACTCAATGAGGAGCACAAGCAGTTTCGCTCGGTACTTCGGTCCTTCGCAGAGAGCCGAGTTGCACCCTTCGCGCAAGAGGTGGACGAGAGCGAGAGCTTCCCTTGGAAGAGTTTTGAGGCTTGCAAGGAGATGGAACTTCCTGCGCTGGCGATACCTGAGGCGTATGGAGGGGCAGGGGCAGACAGCATCACCAACGCCATCATGGTCGAGGAGCTTGCTCGCGTCTGCGCGTCTACCTCACTCACCATGCTGATCTCGAAACTCGGGATGACACCGGTGATCTACTGGGGATCAGAGGAGCTCAAAAACAAGTACCTTCCTCGTGTAGCCTCCGGCGACGCACAGGCATCTTATTGCCTCTCCGAGCCTGATGCTGGGAGCGACGTAGCAGCGATGACGACTAAGGCCGTACTCGACGGAGACCACTACGTTCTCAGTGGAACCAAATACTGGATTACCAATGCCGGCATCTCGGATACGTATACCGTTTTCGCAAAGACCGATCCCCAAGCCGGACACCGCGGCATCACCGCTTTTCTTGTTGAGGCCGATTGGGGCGTCAAAGTTGCCAAACTCGAGAAGAAGTTAGGAGTGAGGGGCTCGCCTACCGGCGAGGTCACCTTCGACGAGGTTAGGGTACCTGTCGCCAACCGAATCGGCGAGGAGGGACAGGGCTTTTATATAGCCATGGGTACCCTTGACCGATCACGACCGACCATCGGCGCCCAAGCCGTCGGGATCGCCACCGGTGCTATCGACTACGCGGCTAACTACATCAAGAATCGGCATCAGTTCGGGCGCGCAATCGCCGACAACCAAGGAATTCAATTCATGCTCGCCGATATGGCCACTCGAGTGGAGGCGGCCCGCGGGTTGGTCTATCAGGCTTGCCAACTCATCGATAACGATCCTGACGGCCAACTGACCAAGTACGGTGCCATGGCCAAGATGTTTGCCTCGGATGTCGCGATGTCGACCACCGTCGATGCGCTCCAGCTACTCGGCGGCTATGGCTACACCAAAGACTTCCCGTTGGAGCGCATGATGCGCGATGCGAAGATCACGCAAATCTACGAGGGAACCAACCAGGTGCAACGCATCGTCATATCCCGTCAAGTGCTAGGGGGCAAGTAATGATTCAGCGTCTAGGAGTCGTCGGAGCCGGTCTAATGGGTTCTGGAATTGCAGAGGTCGCATCGCGGCAAGGCGTGGACGTCATCGTCATCGAGGCCACCGAAGCAAGTGTTCAAGCTGGCTCCAACCGGATCACCAGATCCCTCGACCGTGGCGTTCGCTCCGGCAAGCTCTCCGAACAGGCCAGGGCCGATGCCTTGGGCCACATTGAGGTCACGACCGCCTTCGAAAAGCTGTACGACCGCGAGTTGGTGGTTGAGGCGGTGATCGAAGATGAAGCCGCCAAACTCGATGTATTCCGACGATTGGATTCGATAATCGAGGATCCCACCGCGGTCCTAGCCTCCAACACCTCCTCGATTCCTATCATGAAACTCGCTATGGCGACACAAAGACCTGAGCAGGTGGTAGGCATCCACTTCTTCAATCCGGTGCCCGTCATGCCACTGGTGGAGGTGGTTACGTCTCTCATGACAAACC
The DNA here is from genome assembly GCA_027365375.1 of Ferrimicrobium sp. Classification (GTDB taxonomy): domain Bacteria; phylum Actinomycetota; class Acidimicrobiia; order Acidimicrobiales; family Acidimicrobiaceae; genus Ferrimicrobium. The sequence continues at coordinate 14,718 of DAHXNM010000322.1, forward strand.
CCAAAGTTGAACAACAGGCTCACGAATTTGCGGGCGGCCAACTTGGAAAGCACGTGATCAAGTCCAAGGATCGTGCCGGCTTCATTGTGAATGCGCTGTTGATTCCATATCTGCTCTCGGCGGTACGAATGTTCGAATCAGGTTTCGCCACCGCCGAAGACATCGACACCGGTATGGTGGATGGATGTGCTCACCCGATGGGTCCACTAGCGCTTGCCGACCTTATCGGACTCGATACGACGATGGCGGTTGCGCAATCTCTCTACGAAGAGTTTAAGGAACCGCTCTATGCTCCACCACCGTTGCTATCGCGGATGTGCGAAGCTGGGTTACTAGGACGCAAGGCAGGAAGAGGGTTCTACCAGTACAGCTAGCGCAAGCACCCCCCCGCATGGGCCATAGCTAGGATGGATCTGCAACTGAGAGCCCAAAGGAGAAGCTGTTGAGTCCGTCGAATCCAGAGAAGGTCCGCTTTGCTCCATCTCCTACCGGGTTCTTCCACGTTGGAAGCGCTCGTACCATCCTCTACAACTGGTTAATCGCTAGAAAATCTGCAGGATCGCTGATGCTCAGAATCGACGACACCGATGAGGAGCGAAATCGCGAGGAGTGGGTTGATGGCATATACCGTGCCATTCAGTGGCTTGGTCTCGGTTGGGATGATGGACCAATTCGGCAATCCACCAGGATCGACCATTACCAAGAGATCGCCTTCGACCTCTTTAGACAGGGCCGCGCGTACTGGTGTGATTGCACTCGCGAAGCTGTTGAGGCACGAAAACCGCCCGGGACGCCACCAGGTTACGATGGGTTCTGTAGAGACCGAGGGCTCACGCAAGGACCAGGGCGAGCGCTCCGCTTCAGGGTCCCAGTCGGTGACGTCGTAGTCACAGACCTAATCCGTGGAGAGGTAGTCTTCCCCGATGGTTCTATCGAGGATTTTATTATACTCAAGTCCTCACTTGCACCTCTATACGTGCTGGCGAACGTCGTTGATGACATCGACTTTGCCATCACCACCGTTCTACGTGCCGAAGAACATCTACCCACCACGCCAAAGGCTGTCCTGATTCACCAGGCGCTACAGAGCCCTCTACCACGCTTTGGTCACCTGCCGGTCCTGGTAAACGAACAACGGCGTAAACTCTCCAAACGCCGTGACCGCGTGGCTGTCGAAGACTATCGCCAACTCGGTTATCTTCCTGAGCCTATGGTTAATTATCTCGCGCTCCTTGGCTGGAACCCTGGCGACGACCGAGAGTTCTTTTCCCTTGACGAACTCATAGAGGCCTTCTCTCTCGAGCGCGTCGGTCACTCACCGGCGTTCTTCGACGAGCAACGTCTCCTCCACTTCAACAAGTCCTACCTCGCCAACCTCTCCCCACAGGCCTTCCAGGAAGTAGCTCGACCGTTCGTAACCTCTCTAATTGCTCTCAACGACGGTGGAGAGGAGCGCTATACGCGGATCGCCCCTGAGGTCCAGACACGAATTGGTACTCTCTCCGAATTGCCGACGATGATAGGCTTCCTCTTTGAGTTCTCGCCCGACTATGCCCAACTCATCAGCAAGCTTCGAGCAGACGATGTCAACTATCTCACCCACACCCATCAGGCCCTCAACGACCTGAGCGAGTTCAACGAAGCCGAGGTGGAGGGGTGTCTGCGGACTCTCGCAGTCACCCTCGACACCAACCTACGCAAACTACAGGCCCCTATCCGGCTCGCTATCACCGGCGCTCCGGTTGGGCCTCCGCTGTTCACCTCCATGGCCATCCTGGGCAGAGATGAGTGTAGCAATCGACTGAAGGCTCTGCTGGATGCGGCGGTAAAGGCGCTACCCGAGAGCTAGCGAGCACGGGAGATTTTCTCAGTTACAACCCGGCCGAGATGGACGGCCCCCTCGGTATCGACTGCTAGGATCAGAAGGACCTTCGGGGGTGGTGTAATTGGCAACACTGCAGATTCTGGCTCTGCCATTGGGGGTTCGAGTCCTCCCCCCCGAGCTTTCAGGTCCCTTTCGCTAGTCCTCCGACTGCTAGGGTGAACTAGGAGCGTGAGCGGCCAAAGCCACGCAACTTCGGCCCTCTCTTGCCGTGTATCCGACCGCGGTCAGCTCATGAATCGCTCTGGTCGCCCTCGAGCTTGAGACACTGCTAGCTCAACGCTGCTAGCTGGTAGAGACTATGCCGGCTTCTCGACGGCCGACAGCGCCGCGCTCTGAGCTGACCACCTCCCTCAGGGTGTCTCCGCATTCGAGGCCTTCTCCCCAGCGCGCAGGAGTCTATTGAGTCCATTCAGGTATGCCCTCGCAGAGGCCTCGACGATGTCAGTCGAGATACCTCGACCAGAGACCTCTGCTTCTGGAGTGCGCAACGTGACCACCACATCTCCGAGCGCATCCACACCCCCGGTCACCGATGCCACTGTGAAGCCGGTCAACTGTGCACCAAGACCAGTCGCCTCGGAGAGTGCTTTGCCAATAGCGTCAACCATTCCATTACCAGTAGTTTCAGCCGCTACCTCCTTGCCATCGATCTTGACTATCACACTCGCATTAGCAGACTTCCCAGACACCGATGCGACTGAGAGGCTCACCAACTCGAAACGATCCGCTATCGCGACTCCAAGCTCATCGGTGACGATCGCCTCTAGATCTGCCTCCGTGATCTCACTCTTACGATCTGCCATCTCCTTGAAACGTTCAAAAGCTGCATTCAATGCATCCCCAGCAAGATCGAATCCCATATCATGGAGCGTTGAGGTGAACGCGTGACGCCCCGAGTGCTTCCCGAGGATAATCTGAGATCCCTGCTGCCCGACAGCACTCGCATCGATCACCTCATAGGTGCTTCGTTCCGCCAGCACACCGTGCTGGTGAATGCCTGACTCGTGGGCGAAGGCGTTCCGACCGACGACTGATTTGTTGTACTGCACAGGGTAACCAGTGAGACGAGAGACGAGCCGCGAGGCCTTTGCCAACTCCTCGGTATGAACCTGTGTACCAAGTCCATCAAAGAGATCAGATCGTACTCGCAGCGCCATTACCACCTCCTCGAGGGCCGCATTACCTGCTCGCTCTCCGATGCCGTTTATACAGCACTCCACCTGCCGTGCTCCTCCGGCTACGGCTGCGAGCGAATTCGCGGTAGCCAACCCCAAGTCGTTATGACAATGACTCGAGATGATGTACTCCCCGCGCACATTTCGACGTACCTCCTCGACCATATGACCAAAGTCTGCCGGGATAGCGTACCCAACGGTGTCGGGTATGTTGATAGTGCCAGCACCATTGTCAACCGCCACTTGCAACACCTCATAGAGGAACTCCAGTGGCGTACGCGTTGCATCTTGAGGAGAGAACTCAACATCGTCGGTGTAGCTGCGAGCGTGCGCCACCGAGGCCTTCACCTCGTTTAAGACCGTCTCGTTAGTCATCTTGAGCATGTGAGTGAGGTGCGAAGGTGATGTCGAGATGAAGATATGAATCCGGGCACGTTCGGCATCGCGCAACGCCTCCCAGCAGCGATCCACGTCACGAAGCTGAGTCCGCGAGAGCGCCGCGATCGAAGGGCCTCCGACTCTTCGCGCAATAGCTTGAACTGCCTCAAAGTCACCTTGGGACGCCACTGGGAAACCCGCCTCGATATAGTCAACGTTCAGCCGAGCGAGCTGCTCTGCTATCTCTAGCTTCTCCATAACGTCGAGCGATATTCCTGGAGACTGCTCTCCATCTCGAAGCGTCGTATCAAAGATAATTACCTGCTCGTTCATCGTTTCTCCTATCTTCCGGTGATCACTCCTGGGATCCATAATCGTCTTAGCTCTTGCCTGCCGACCCTCTCCAAGGACTTTTGGAGGGAAATAAAAAGACCCTCTGATCAAAGATCAAGAGGGTCTAGGGCGATCACCATTGGTGATCGCCCTATGTAAGAAGAAGTCGTGTAGTCGTCAGAATACTCATGTTGGCTAGAACTTAATCGACATCCGGAGTGGATCCGACCGACTTGGCATAAATGATCCCTGCATTACCCTCCAACACCTGGATGACCTCGGTAGAAACGGGACGTGAAACGCTGAGCAACATCAATGCAGTGCCATCATCCACTCTTGGTGAGACAGCCATTGAGTCGATGGAGTAGCCTCCATCTCCCAGGACCTTACCTACGACTCCAATCATGCCAGGCTGATCAAAATTGCGAACCGCGAGCATCGACGGCGAAGGCGGGACCTCAACCCAGTGCCCATCGACAAGCACAATTCTCGGCTCTGCACCTGTAGCTCCGGCAAGTGTGCCGCCCACCACATGCTCTGGGGTGCGCAAGATCACTAGGTTGCGAAAGTTAAGACTATTCGCGACAGTGGTCTCCCGAATCTCTAGTCCACGCTCAGAGGCGAGTTGTGGAGCGTTCACATAGGAGACCGGCTCGTTGAGACCGACAGAGAAGATTCCCTTCAAGATCGAGAGCGTCAGGAGCCGCGTATCCTCATGAGCGAGCTCACCTTGATACTCAATCTCGAGAGATGCCGGTAGACCGCCGGTGAGCGATGAGATAAATTGTCCGAGAAACTCTACCAACCCAAGGTATGGTCGAACCTGCGGTGAAGCCTCAGCCGCATTGACGTTCACGGCAAATGGGACAAACTCGTTGGCTAACGCAAGTTGCACCTGCTCAGCGATAGTTATCCCAGCCTTATTTTGCGCCTCCTCAGTACTCGCGCCTAGGTGGGGAGTGACGACTACAGAATCGAGCGCAAGCAGAGGCGATCCAGTTGGAGGCTCGGTCGCAAACACGTCGAGTGCTGCTCCGGCTACTGTCCCTTCAGCGAGGGCCGCATAGAGTGCGTCCTCGTCGATGATGCCACCCCTCGCCGCATTCACAAAACGGATCCCCGGCTTGACTTTGGCGAGCAACTCCTTCCCAATAAGTCCTTTTGTCTCTTTAGATTTTGGGAGATGAATGGTTACAAAATCCGCACGCCCGACGAGATCTGCCAATGAGGTGAGTTCAACGCCCATCTTCTTGGCTCGCTCTTGAGAGATATAAGGATCATATGCAATAAGTGTCATACCAAAGGCGAGAGCTCGCTGCGCTACGAGTGCCCCAATCCTCCCAAGACCAACGATACCAAGGGTCTTGCCGTAAAGCTCTACGCCTTCAAACTTGGATCGCGCCCATGTGCCTGATGTGAGGCTTGCGTGTGCCTGCGGAATCTGTCGAGATAGCGAGAGCAACAGGGCCATAGTATGTTCAGCCGCTGAGATGATATTGGACTGAGGTGCGTTCACCACCATGACGCCTGCCTGTGTAGCAGCCTCCACATCGACGTTATCGAGACCAATACCAGCCCTGCCAACAACGATAAGACGGGGTGCCTTGGCGATGACCTCGGCAGTCACCTTGGTCGCCGAGCGAATGATGATCGCATGAACATCATGCACAGCTCGCAGGAGTTCCTCTGGCGATAGGTCGAGAGATACACGAACCTCATGTCCTGCTCCTCGAAGGATATCAAGCCCTCGGTCTGCTATAACCTCGCTCACCAAGATGGTAGCCACGTTCACTCCCTGTTGTGTAGTTGTAGACCTGCCCTTGAGCATTGCGCTCAAGCTATCGCCGCATCGGATACCTCGCCCGATCCCCTGCCCTTCAAGTCGACAAACACGACTCGGTGTTCTTGAGGAGGAGCTTGTGCTAGAGTCTAGTGACGAAGTCGGCGATCCGGCCAACTCCATCAACGATACTCTCGTCGGAAAGAGCGTAAGAAAGCCGCAAATATCCTGGAGCATCAAAGGCCTCTCCCGGAATCACCGCGACCTTAGCGTGCTCAAGTAGCAGTTCTGCCAGACGATAGCTCGAGCCGATGGCGGCGCCTTCGAACTCTTTATGCAGTATCGCCTCCACGGAGGGAAACGCATAAAACGCTCCTTGTGGCCACATCACTTCAACTCCTTCAATCGCGGCTAGCAACGTGATAATGCTCTGACGCCGGCGAGCGAAGGCCTCGCGCATATAACGAGTCGCTTCAGCATCGGCTACTAGCGCTGCGATCGAGGCCCGCTGTGAGATGTTTGCCACGTTCGAACAGAGTTGGGACTGAAGTTTGATGATCCCTTTGGCGATGTCGCTCGGCGCTACCACCCACCCAACGCGCCAACCGGTCATAGCGAACGTCTTTGCGACACCGTTGACCAAGATCAGACGTTGGCTAAGTTCCTTGCTGGCCGCACTCCCGATTGCAGGGGCGCACTCCATACCGTAGGTCAACTGCTGGTAGATCTCATCACTGACCACGTAGAGGCCCTTGCGGTCCGCGAACTCCGCGATCGCCGCAGTCTCCTCCTCCGAATAGACCGCACCTGTTGGGTTAGACGGCGACACGTGGATCAACATCTTTGTTCGTGGGGTGCAGTAATGCTCGAGCAACTCAGGGGTAACTTTGAAGGCTGTGGACAGGTCGGTAGGGACAGCGACCGGAATACCGCCAGCTAGACGAACAACCTCTGGATAGGTTACCCAATAGGGCGAAGGTATCAAAACCTCATCACCCTCATCGAGCAATGTCATCATCGCCGAGTAAACCGCATGCTTACCGCCATTGGTGACGATGACTTGGCTCGGTTCAACCGAAAGTCCGCTCAGCACTCCGGTACGCTGTGCTATCAGCTCGCGCAACTCCGGCAGGCCCGCAGCCGCCGTGTAATGATGGTTACGCGGATCCCGCGCCGCCTCTAGTGCTGCATCAACGATAAAACCCGGAGTTTCGAAGTCAGGTTCTCCAGCCGCGAAGCTTATCAGGTCGACCCCACGGGCTAGCATCGACTTTGCCGTCGCATCGATCGCGAGTGTCGCAGATTCGTTGAGCTGTTCGATTCGTGCCGAGATGCGGCCAGTAGCCATGACGTATCACCTTTCGAATTGGAGAAACTATGAGCGCGAGTTCCCGTATCACCCTACCCCCAGATATGCTTCCCTCCGACGGTCGCTTCGGTTCCGGACCGTCGAAGATTCCAACCTTCTTCCTCGACGGTCTCGCTGAAACCCAAGACACTCTTCTTGGAACCTCCCACCGCAGGCCGGCGGTGAAAGATCTCGTCCGAGTTATAAGAGAACGCATGGCGGAGCTGTTCGATCTCCCCGAGGGCTACGAGGTTGCTCTCGGGAACGGTGGCGCCACCCTCTTCTGGGACATGGCGGTTCACTCGCTTATCAAGAACTCCAGCGAGCACCTTGTATTTGGCGAATTTTCATCCAAATTTGCGGCAGCAGCTCGCCAAGCACCCTTCATCGACTCGGTTAAAGAGGTCAGTGCCGACTACGGCTCCTGCCCCGCCATCGAGGAGAGCGAGGGTATCGATACCTACGCGCTCACTCACAACGAGACGTCGACCGGCGTTTTGGCCCCGCTCTCAAGGCCACAGTCACAAGACGCCCTCGTCTTGGTCGACGCCACTTCAGCCGCAGGAGCGGTAGCGGTCGATCCGCTGGTGTTCGATGCCTACTACTTCTCCCCACAGAAGGCGTTCGCCTCCGAAGGAGGCCTCTGGATAGCTCTGCTTTCCCCGCGTGCCATCTCACGCTCCGTCGAGACTGTAGCACTTGGTCGCTACATCCCGACCATGCTAGATCTCTCTGCGGCTATCGAAAACTCACGAGAAAATCAGACCTACAATACTCCTGCGATTGCCACCCTATACCTGATCAACGCTCAGCTGGAGTGGTTACTCTCTCACGGTGGGTTGTCCTACGCCTCCAAGCGTTCAGCCGACTCCGCCGCCATTGTCTATCAATGGGCCGACAAGGTATCCTATGCGCAGCCCTTCGTTAGCGATCCGAGCCTCCGGTCTCCGGTCATCGCTACCATCGACTTTGACGACAATGTAGATGCGAAAGAGGTCGCAGCCACCCTACGAGCCAACGGCATCGTGGACACTGAACCCTATCGCAAGCTCGGTCGCAACCAGCTCCGCATAGCGCTCTTCCCGTCGATCATCCCTGACGACGTGGAGGCACTCACCCAGTGCATCGACTTTATCGTCGGCCAACTATAAACGGAGCTAGCATCTGCGCACGACGAACTGGGCCGATCGCTCGTCCCAGTTCGTCATAAAAGTGATGCGCAAAAGTCCTTACTGAGAGTCCTTACTGGGCTAACACTCGTGGGGCCCACGCGGGTCGCCGTTGCTCGAACTCGAGAATCTTGGACTCCTTGGTCAAGCTAATTCCGATCTCGTCGAGGCCAGCGAGGAGTCGCGCCTTGGCGGTCGGGTCGATATCGAACCGAAATTCGATCGAGCGACTTGGAACGCTCACACGTTGACTCTCTAGATCCACCAAGATCTCGGTAGCGGGATGTTGTGTCACCAGGTCTAGAAGTTGAGACACCTCATCGGCGCTCAGCTCTACAGGCAATAGTCCAACCTTCAAGGAGTTGTTGCGGAATATATCACCAAGGCGAGGGGAGATGACAACTCTGAAACCGTAATCCATCAGCGACCAAACCGCATGCTCACGCGACGATCCAACTCCAAAATTCTCGCGAGCGATGAGGATTGTTGATCCTGCGAACTGGGGGGCGTTGAGAACAAAATCCGGGTCTTGGCGCCACTCCGAAAACAACCCCTCACCAAAGCCAGTACGCTCGACTCGTTTCAGCCAGTCACTTGGGATGATCTGGTCTGTGTCCACATCTGAGATCGCCAACGGCAGCGCATGTCCTCGCAGCTCAGTTATCGGTTCCATTGCTTCGTTCCTTCCTATCAGGCAAACGCATGCTTACGCTAGGTCGCTTGGTGAACTAAAACTCCCTCGAACTGCCGTTGCGGCGGCAATCGCAGGCGAGACCAGGTGGGTTCGCCCCCCTCGCCCCTGACGACCCTCAAAATTGCGGTTCGACGTCGACGCTGCCCGCTGACCAGGCTGGAGCTGATCAGGGTTCATCCCCAGACACATCGAGCATCCAGGCTCACGCCACTCAGCACCAGCAGCGCGGAAAATACGGTCGAGACCCTCAGCCTCTGCCTGCTCTAACACTCGCCGGGAGCCCGGCACGACCAAAGTGCGCACGGAAGTGGCGACTCTACGCCCGTCAAGTACTGCTGCAGCAATTCGCAGATCCTCAATTCGTGAGTTCGTGCACGAGCCGATGAACACGACGTCGACCGGAATACTGCGCACCGAAGTTCCTGGTGTTAACCCCATATACCGCAACGCGCGACTGGCGGCCTCCCGTTGTGGGGCCAGCTTGTACTGGTCCGGATCGGGAATGGCTCCATCTATCGCAACCACCTGCGAGGGGTTAGTTCCCCAACTGACCTGGGGCTTGAGCGCCGACGCTTGGATATGAACCTCTTGGTCGAAGCTGGCATCAGAATCAGTGGCAAGATCTGCCCAGGCCTGCGTCGCCCGCGAAAACAGCTCACCCACAGGGGCAAACTCACGGCCCTTGAGAAAAGAGAAGGTGGTAGCATCGGGCGCGATCATACCGGCTCGTGCTCCAGCCTCAATACTCATGTTGCAGATCGTCATGCGGGCCTCCATCGAGAGGTTGCGAATCGCCTCACCCCGATATTCGATCACATGGCCGATGCCTCCACCTGTGCCAATCTGTCCGATAATGGCGGGGATAAGGTCCTTCGCAAACGTACCTTGGGGAAGGGCGCCATCGACGGTGACCGCCATCGTCTTCGGTCTGACTTGAGCAAGCGTCTGGGTAGCGAGGACGTGCTCCACCTCGGAGGTTCCAATACCAAATGCGAGCGCCCCAAATGCCCCATGTGTCGCTGTGTGGGAGTCGCCACACACTATCGTCATTCCAGGCTGTGTCAGCCCCTGCTCGGGTCCGATAACATGGACAATACCCTGCCCCTTGGAGCCCATCGGGTAGTAGGTGATCCCGAACGCTTCGCAGTTCTTCGCCAACACCTCTAGCTGCTTAGCGCTAATAGGATCAGCGATAGGGCGATCGATGTGCTCAGTCGGGACGTTATGGTCGGCGGTAGCGACGGTAAGGTCCGGCCGTCGTACGCTGCGATTTGCCATGCGCAGCCCATCAAAGGCTTGCGGAGAGGTCACCTCGTGCACAAGGTGGAGATCGATATAGATAAGATCCGACTCGCCAGGTCCTCCCTGGTCTACCAGGTGCGACTCCCATACCTTCTCAGCAAGTGTGCGTCCAACGCCCATCGCCTGTCCTCCCCCTTCTCTCACAAAACTCGTGATCTCCACTAGCTACGTTGTGTCAGTAGCCTAGACATGCAGATCTGCGTTGGTCGCCGCTGATCGAGCTAGGCCCGTCGAATCGAGACGACCTCCACCTTTAGCAGGCCTCCCGGAGCCCGATATTCGACCCAATCGCCACTCTTGGCACCGACGAGCGCTTGGCCAAGCGGCGACGTTGGCGAGACCACCTCGACCCCCGAAAGACGCTCCTCTATCGAGCCTAGAAAGTACTCACCGATATCGTCGTCACCCTCATAGCAAAGTGCGACCACTAGTCCAGGTCGAACGCTATCGGCACTCGAGTCTTCGTCGGAGATGACCACAGCATCCTCGAGCAGTGCCTGGAGCTGACGAACTCTCGCCTCCATTTTTCCCTGCGCATCCTTTGCCGCATGGTAGTCACCATTTTCGCTGAGATCACCAAGTGCGCGCGCCGACTCAATAGCGTTGGCGATCTCTATTCGGCCAGTCGTGGTGAGTTCGTGCAACTCAGCAACCAAGGCATCGTAGGTTGCTTGTGAGATCGTAGTTTCCGTCATGAAAAACACTCTAGCGTCTCGCTAGAGTCGTCGCTGGCCCACGGAGGCGTTCCAGAGCAAAGATAGCAGCCGCCATCGACGCTAGCCGTCCTTCACGATGGTACTCTCTGGTAGATGGCGAAGCGGCACCTATCGGTTTAGTTGATCACGAATTTCAGATTTCGAACTGAGCAGCCTACAATGATCGGATACAGAGAAAATAGCTAAGGCGGTAGCAGTATCAATGAGGAGAAAAGGATGACACATCGCATCGCCGTGATCGGGGGCGACGGGATCGGACCAGAGGTCACCAAAGAGGCGCTGAGGGTGGCTCGCGCTGCCGGAGCCAACTTAGAGACCCAAGATTTCCAGCTCGGCGCTGCCCACTACGAACATACTGGAGAGGTGCTCACCGATGAGACCCTCGCGGAGCTCATGGGCTTCGACGCTATTTTACTCGGAGCGATCGGTCCAGCAATTGGATCGACAAAAGTCCCGTCCGGCATTCTCGAACGAGGCTTGCTCCTCAAGCTTCGTTTCGCTCTTGATCTCTACATCAATCAACGCCCCTTTCTGACCCTTGATCCAGCGCTCACCACTACACACAAGCCCGTCGACATGATCGTCATTCGGGAGAATACCGAAGGAGCCTACGTCGGAGAAGGTGGCCTCCTGCGCAAGGGAACTCCGTACGAAGTAGCGACACAAGGGTCGGTCAACACTCGCAACGGCGTCGAACGAGCGATTCGTTTTGCCTTCGATCTTGCCCAATCGAGAGAGCGCAAAATACTAACGCTGGTACACAAAACCAATGTACTCACATTCTCTGGTGATCTTTGGTATCGAACTTTTCTAGAGGTTGCCCCTGAGTATCCAGAGGTCATCACGAGCTACAACCACGTCGATGCCGCCTGCATCTACCTGGTTGAGGCGCCTGAGCGCTATGACGTTATCGTCACTGACAACCTGTTTGGGGACATTCTTACCGACTTGGCTGCCGCGGTTTCTCAGGGTATCGGGTACGCTGCCTCGGGCAACATCAACCCAGAACGCAGCGGACCATCGCTCTTCGAGCCGGTTCACGGAGCAGCCCATGACCGGGTTGGCACCGGCGAGGCAAACCCGTATGCGGCCATTCGCTCCGCCGCGATGATGCTCGACTTCCTCGGTGACACGGGGATCGCAACGACAATTGAGCACGCATTGGCAGTCCTGCCTCCGGCAGGAGCAACCACTGTTGAAATTGGTGATTTTTACGTAGAAAGGGTAACGCACTGATGCCGATACAAGCAATGAAATACGTCTGGATGAATGGCGAACAGGTTCCACATGAGGATGCCAAGGTTCACATTCTTACGCACGCGCTCCACTATGGCTACGGAGTCTTCGAAGGCATCCGTGCCTACGACACTCCACGTGGCTCTGCCATCTTTCGGCTAACCGATCACATCAACCGCTTCTACGAATCCGCCAAGATTCTCATGCTGGAGATCCCGTACGCGCCTTCAGAGCTCATCGAAGCAACCAAGCGGCTTGTTGAGGTTAACGGGCAAGCCTCGTGCTATATCCGGCCCATCGCCTACCTCGGATATGGCGAGATGGGACTCAACCCACTTACCGGATCCACGGACGTCGCGATCGCAAACTGGCCGTGGGGCGCCTACCTTGGTGACGAAGGACTCTCCAAAGGAATTCGAGCAAAGATCTCATCCTTCAAACGCCACGACCCCAACATTATCCCACCTGCGGCGAAGACTACCGGTGGGTACATAAACTCGGCGCTTGCCAAAGCGGAGGCTATTAAAGCCGGCTATGACGAGGCGATTATGCTATCGGGCCAAGGGTTCGTCAGTGAGTGCACTGGCGAAAACATCTTCATAGTCAAAGACGGCGTCCTCCTCACCCCTTCGGATGCCTCTGGCGCCCTATCGGGAATCACTCGAAAGACGATCACTCAGGTCGCCAAGGACATGGGTATCGAGACCCGCGACACCCAGCTGCTACGAACGGATCTCTACCTTGCCGATGAGATGTTTATCACCGGCACCGCCGCCGAGGTGGTTCCTGTGAGTTCGGTCGACGATCGAGCAATTGGTAGTGGTGAGCCCGGAAAACTCTCCAAGGAGCTCCAGCGTCGCTACTTCCAAATCGTCACCGGCAACGAGCCTGCCTATGACCATTGGCTCGAATACGTGAAGGGCTGACGTTCTGCGAACCGTCGACATCTACGATACAACCCTGAGAGATGGGTCTCAGCAAGAGGGGATCTCGCTTACAGTCGAGGATAAGCTTCGCGTCGCTCGACAGCTCGACAGCTTAGGGGTGCAGTTCATCGAGGGGGGCTGGCCAGGCGCCAACCCCAAGGATGCTGGATTCTTTGCGAGAGCGACCAATGAGCTTAAGCTTCATAGCTCAAGACTGGTAGCGTTTGGATCCACCCGCAGGGCCAACGGAGATGTCGAGAGCGACCAGAACCTTCGAGCTCTCGTCGCAAGTGGTGTAGCCGATGTCTGTATCGTGGCAAAAGCCTGGGACTATCACGTAGTCCACGCCCTGCGAACCTCGCTGGAGGAGGCACTGGCGATGGTACGGGACTCCGTGGCCTTCCTTGTTGGCCACGGATGCAGTGTCTTCCTTGACGCTGAGCACTTCTTCGACGGCTTCAAAGGCAACCCAGACTTCGCTATCGCAGTGCTCAGTGCTGCAGCCGAGGGTGGTGCATCCACCATCGTCCTTTGTGACACGAACGGTGGAACTCTCCCCTCAGAGATTCCAGCTATCATCTCCAAGGTCAACGACCAGATCGCACTCCCTTTCGGCGTCCACTTTCATAACGACTCTGGCTGTGCCGTGGCCAACTCGCTAATCGCCGTCGATCTCGGTGCCACGCAGGTTCAAGGGTGCCTCAACGGCTACGGCGAGAGGACCGGCAACGCAAATCTGGTACCTATAATCGCGGCTCTCTCGCTAAAGCAGGCGATCTCCACTATTCCTCCACAAAATCTGGAGCTTCTCACCACCACGGCTCGCCATATCGCAGAGATCACCAACCTGCCCCTCTCCCCGCAAACCCCCTATGTCGGCTCCTCAGCCTTTACCCACAAGGCAGGTCTTCACGTAAGTGCCATCGCTCGGCGTAGCGACGCCTACGAACATATCAATCCTGACCTCGTCGGCAACCATAGCCGCTTCGTGGTGTCGGAGATGGCTGGACGTCAAACGCTGCTGATCAAGGCTAGCGAACTCGGTCTTGAGCTGACCGATGACGCTACGACATCGTTGCTGCAGCGACTCAAGGACCTTGAACACCAGGGATACCACTTTGAGGTAGCTGACGGGTCGCTTGAGCTGCTGATGCGCCGTGCACTTGGCTGGATGCAGCCCTACTTCGAGGTCGAGTCGTACCGAGTCGCCACCGACGGCTATCGTGGTCCAGAGCTCCTAACCGAGGCGACCGTGAAGGTCAAGGTAAACGACCAGCGAATTATCGCCACCGCTGAGGGGAATGGGCCTGTACACGCGCTAGATCAGGCACTCAGGCAGGCCCTACAGACAACCTACCCATCGCTCACAACAATGGGGCTCGATGACTACAAGGTCCGCGTGCTCGACACCTCGAGTGGCACCGACGCCGTAGTCAGGGTTCTCATCGACTTCTCGGACTCCGAGACCCAATGGACAACCACCGGAGTCTCAACAAACATCATCGAGGCATCGTTCTCGGCACTTACCGAGGGCTTTGTGCTCGCACTTGTCAAGACAGCATCCAGCGAAGGGAGGGCGCAATGAGCCAACCAGATATGGCCGAGATCAACCAAGGTGAGCATGCCCCACGC
>DAHXNM010000338.1 GCA_027365375.1 Ferrimicrobium sp.
CACCGCGCTTATCGGTCCCACGGAAGGTCACCGCAGATGCCCATGCAGTTGAGACTAACTCCGCAATGGTGAGTTCAGATTCGAGCAGCATACGCTTGAGTGCCGCGATATCGACATCACCAACTACTTGGTGGTCGAGCGCAGGAATCGGATCCTGCCAGATCTGGGGCTCCGAAGGCACTAAGGGGCCCAAGTATCGGGTGACGGGCCCCATGTCACGGTGCGTCAACTTATACCAAGCCTTAGCAAACTCTTTGGCAAACTCCTCCGGGTGTTGATGGAATCGTCGCGAAATCGGCTCATAGATCGGATCCATCTTCAACGCGATATCCGTGGTGAGCATTACTGGGAAGTGGCGCTTGTTTGGATCATGCGCGTCGGGGACGGCATTCTGAGCAGAGGGGTCATTAGGGATCCACTGCTTGGCGCCCGATGGACTCGTCGTCAACTCCCAGTCGTAACGAAACAGGTTATCAAAGAACCCATTGTCCCATTTCACCGGATCATTGGTCCAGATGCCCTCTAGGCCGCTTGTCCAGGCATCGCCGCCCTTGCCAGTTCCGTAGAGGTTCTTCCAGCCAAGTCCTTGCTGCTCGAGGGGTGCACCTTCGGGCTCGGGTCCGATGTACTGCTCTGGATTAGGGACTGCTCCATGAGTCTTGCCAAAAGTATGCCCACCAGCGATCAACGCAACGGTCTCAACATCATTCATCGCCATGCGGGCAAAGGTCTCTCGGATATCGATGGCGGCAGCAATTGGATTAGGATCGCCGTTCGGGCCCTCGGGGTTCACATAGATCAACCCCATCTGGACGGCACCAAAGGGGTTGGCTAGCTGTCGATCTCCGCTGTACCTCTCGTCTCCAAGCCAAGTCTCCTCCGGACCCCAATAGGCATCCTCCTCCGGTTCCCAGATATCTTCACGACCAAAGCCGAACCCGAAGGTGGTAAAGCCCATCGATTCGAGCGCACAGTTACCCGCAAAGACGATGAGATCCGCCCACGAAAGGTTGCGACCATACTTCTTCTTGATTGGCCAGAGTAACCGTCGAGCCTTGTCAAGGCTCGCATTGTCCGGCCAGCTGTTTATCGGCGCTAATCGCTGATTACCGGTACCAGCACCACCACGTCCATCAGAGATTCTGTAGGTTCCAGCATCATGCCATGCCATCCGAATAAAAAACGGCCCGTAATGGCCCCAGTCCGCGGGCCACCAAGTTTGCGAGTTCGTCAACACCTCGAAGATATCGTGTCTCAATGCGTCAACGTCAAGATTCGCACACGCATCACGATAGGAAAATTGAGGCTCCATGGGATTCGACAACGCTGAGTGCTGATGAAGAACACGAAGGTTCAGTTGATTTGGCCACCAGTCCTGATTCGATCTGCCCCCCATCGCGGTGGCAGTGTGCAGCACTGGGCATTGATTGTTCGTTTCATTATCGGACATAACGATCCTCTCTCTGATCTACTGGCTTTGCGCCCTCGCGCTTGGACCCGTAATGCTTAGACATCTTCTGTCGGCAGTCTCTTGATTCACTTTCCATACCTTCTTGGCACGAAGGACAGATGCCCCAGTAGGTAACCTCGGCCTCATCCAACTGGTATCCATGAGCGTCGGCAGGCGTAAGGCATGGGCGTCGCCCAACGGCGCAATCAACGTCCCGGACAGCAGCACACCTACGACAGACGACATGATGATGATTATCTGCAACCCTAAGTTCGTAGAGCGCGACACTGCCTGCTGGCTCGACCCTACGTATCAAACCAGCTGCGACAAACGCAGCAAGAACGTTATATACCGCTTGGGAGGATATCGACCCAAGCTCAGCGTTCACCTCGCGGATAATCGTATCGGTCGTCACATGAGGGTTTCTAGAGAGCACAAGCAACACCGCGACCCGCGACGCCGTGATCCTCAGACCAGCTGAGCGAACAAGCTCCACGAGATCTTCGCGCTTCTGTACCATAGCTACATCCCCCAACAACCCATTATAGACCAGATTCTTTAATAGGGTAAATCAATTCTCCAAACTCCTCCTCAGACAGGGCGGGGCCGCCACCACGGACCTAGATAGACCTTGGGTGTCGACAAGCTATCGCAGCAGATCGGGAGGCTTAGAGAGCGCGAGGTGCTGAGCTAGGAGTCTTCGACTACGCCCGTGCACAATCTTTCATCAGACATCGCAGCCAGCCCAACGTCTCTGATCCTGGACGGCAACCTCACTGATTACGCAGCCGAGACGCGGTCGAGAGAGGGTTCAAAGCTCTTCCTACTACCAAAGAGGGGGCTTGCAGCTGCAGGGTCATCCTCCTCACGCAGCTGGTAAGGTCTCAGCCATGCGACAAGCACAAGCACTCACACGGCTCGCCAACGGCGACTCGGTCTTTTTGACTGGCCCACCAGGAGCGGGAAAATCATATGTGCTCAAAGAGTTCGTCAAACTTGCCACCCGACGAGGCACAGCCGTCGCCGTCACCGCATCTACCGGCATAGCTGCTACCCAGATTGGCGGTCAAACGATTCACTCATGGTCGGGCATAGGCATCCGCGACCGCCTTAGCACGAGAGACATAGAGGCGATCGCATCAAAGGACCGACTCGTCCACCGCTACCTCACCACCGATACCCTCATTATTGATGAGATATCGATGCTCTCTGGCAGTTTTCTCACTATGCTGGACCAGCTTGCACGGACGATCCGCGGCACCGACGCACCCTTTGGTGGCTTACAGTTAGTCCTGGTCGGAGATATGTTCCAGCTGCCACCGATCAATCGAGAGTCAGACCAAGTCGACTTCGCATTCCACTCGAGTGCATGGAGAGATCTCGACCCGCAGGCGTGTTATCTAACTGAGCAACATCGTCAATCTGGTGACGCCCTCTCGCAAGTGCTCACCGCGATGCGAGACGGATCCTTCTCGCAGAGCCAGTTGGACATACTCAAAACTCGTCTCGGCAAAGAACCCACTGGTGCCTTCAAACCTACTCACCTCTACTCCCACAACGTCGACGTAGATTCCATGAATGCGGAAAGGCTCGCACGCATCGCTGGAACCCCTCATAGCTACGACATGGACGTGCGAGGAGCTCAAACCATAGTAGAACCGATGAAACGTGGAATTCTCGCACCGGAAAAACTCACTCTCAAGGTCGGCGCCGAGGTTATGTTCGTGGCCAACGACCAGAATCTCCGTTTCGCCAATGGTTCGCTTGGGCGAGTTATCGACCTATCCGGTCCATGGCCAGTGGTCGAACTAGCTGCGACGTCTCGTCATATCACCGTTGAACCTCACTCATGGGTACTCGAAGAAGACGGGGTCACCAAAGCCGAGATCCGGCAGTTGCCGCTACGGCTCGCGTGGGCCATCACTATCCACAAGAGCCAGGGGATGAGCCTCGACTCAGCCGAGATCGATTTGTCGAGAAGCTTTACCCCCGGGATGGGCTACGTCGCCCTCTCCCGTCTTCGCACCCTCGACGGGCTATTCTTGAAGGGGCTCAACGCCATGGCGTTGAGGCTGCATCCCGCGATCTTTGACTTCGACCAAACGGTACGCCAAGCTTCTAGCCGCCTTGGGGCCGATACGGAGGACCTAATCGTTCAAGACGAGACGGATGGGCAATCGCCGTCAGACCAAGCCCCAGTCAAACTCGACCAGGATTTGCTGCTGCGTCTAAAGAGTTGGCGTCGCGATCGTGCGAGGGCGGATGGGGTGCCAGCCTACGTGATTGCTCATGACATCACGCTCACCGAGATCACTATGCGCACCCCGACAACCAATGCAGAACTCATTCGAGTCAAAGGAATGGGAACCGCACGAGTCGCTCGTTACGGTGAAGCGATTCTGGCACTCGTTGCAACTTACTTGCATCCAGCACCATCGCAAGACTCGCTCTTTGGCTAGACCGGTACACCATCATCGGCATAGCCAGAGCTCGTGGAAAATTTCCGCTAGGCGACAGAAAGGGTGGGCCGCTCGCTAGCATCGACCGACTCTGCACAATACACGCCAGCCTGCGGCCCCACGGCTATCGCCGTTTTGCCACTATTCACACGACCGTGAAAGCAGTGGAGGCTAGCTTGCGTGCGCAACCCGTTAAGGTGCTTGTGTGTCAGAATTTCAACACCCTCGACCGTTC
>DAHXNM010000352.1 GCA_027365375.1 Ferrimicrobium sp.
CTGGTTGCGTAGTAGCCGTAGCGCTACCCAAGCGTTGGGGACTCCTTGGGTTGCCTCGATGGCGTTGTCGAGAAGATTCCCCACCACTGTCACGAGGTCGTTCGCATATGGCAGTTCGCTGGGTAGAAGGACAGCGCCACCCAATCTGAACTCCACGTTGCGTTCGGCGGCGACCGCACTCTTGGCGAGCAGAAGGGCCACTATGATCGGGTTTGCAATATCGCTGGTCAGCCGGTCCATCAGCTGTGTGTCGCGCAAAGTCAGATCGGTGGCGAATTCGATAGCCTCGCGGGTCGCTCCCATCTCGATGAGCCCAACGACGGTGTGCATCCGGTTCGAAAAGTCATGAGCCTGAGCTCGTAGTGCCTCCGTCAGTCCAAGCATGCCGTCGAGCTCTCGCAAAAGTGCCTCAGATTCGGTGCGGTCGTTGATCGTTACGACATAGCCAAGAGGCTTGCCGTGGGCCTCCACGTAACGTCTATTCACGACGAGAATCCTATCTTTGTGCACGACTACTGTGTCGCGGCCTTTTATCTCTCCAAGGACGGCTGACTGCAAGCGACCATCGGGGATGAGCACACGCGCAGGACGCCGAAGATGGCGCTGAGGGAGATCGAGCAAGTGAACCGCCCCTGAGTTTGCAAACTGGAAGCGACCATCATCATCGAGGCCGATGACCCCCTCGCGGATGCCGTGAAACATCGCCTCCTGCTCTTGGATCAGTTCCTTGAGCTCATCAAGTTCAAGTCCAAATGTTTGGTTTCGGATCCAGCGTCCGACTGCCCAGCTGAGCAACAGCCCAGCTGCCATCGCGACTACCAGCGCCTCGAGCAGGCGAACTGCTAGCATAATTGCCTGACCCTGTGGGACTCGGTAGACCAACTTGAGTGCGATGCTGTCGCGTGTTGCTGTGCCAACGATAGGAGCAGTTGCAGATACGATCACCTCGCTGCCCACCGTCTGGCTATGGACACTTGCATTGGTCGATGATGGGATAGCTATCAGTTCGCCGGTCTTGAATTCGCCAGCGCCATCGAGCGCGACACCGTTGCTATTTAGGATGGCGGCGCCGGCAGCGTTAGTAGCGGTCAGTATGGTGGTCATGAGCGACGGCAACTGCTTGCGATGGTGAGCGAGTTCAACCAGCGATGAGTCAGTTGCCAGCACCTTTACTGCAACCGCACCTGCCCTTGCGTACTGGGACGTGTCTGGCTTTGCCGATCCGTGAAACCAGATTACTCCTGTGAGGATGACCGCCAACAGGATCGCAGTTTGGATAAGAGCCAGACGCTTTTTCATGGTCATGCGGCTCTGTCGGTACCTAACCACACCGCACTCCTCTACTTGCGCATGCCCGATGGCCCTTGCTTCCCCCTGGTGGAACGATGCACTCAAGCATCACCAACCTAATCACTCTATCGTACTCGCAGAGAGTGATTCTGGGGCATCGACTATTTTTGTAGTCGGACTGGGTTAGCACTAGAGCCAAAAGTTGCTGCTTCTTACCTTGGTGCCCAGCATACTCGGAGCTTGGTTACTGATTGGTGGGCGATGACTTCGTCCGCTGGTGAACTGTGACCGCCGCTCTCGATCGTATTCTCGGCTGCCCGAGGCGCGAGGATCGGTCGCATCGCGTGAAGGCGATGGATTTCGTGCTTCACGGTATCTGTTCGCCTCTTTGCTTGCTGACTTAGGCCGTGAACACAATGAGCAGAACGACAATCAATGAACTCTAGAAGTACTTTGTGTACACAATGTGAAAACTTGTTTTCTCAGGAATAAAACATAGTTATCAAACAGAGGGGGGAATGTGCATCTGTTCTTATTGACCTTTGGCTTCGGCATAGTTACTGCCGCTGTTCTGGCGCTCGCTTCGGTGGGGTTGAGCCTTCAGTTCGGGGTAACCAACTATGTGAACTTTGCCTATGGCGCATACCTGGCGGTTGGCATGTATGTCACCTACACCTGCACAGTCGGCTTTCACTTGCCCTTCCTGTTGGGGGCGCTCATAGGAGTGCTGATGTCAGGTGTCGTTGCAGTGGTCGTCGACGTGTTGGTTCTCGAGCGTTTCGTCAAGCGAGGCACGTCAGGTTTTTTCCTGTTGATCGTGACCTTTGGACTCCAACTGATACTACTCAATCTCGCACAGGCGATCTGGGGAGTCGGTTTCAATCGCTACTCGATAGCGCAGGGCAAGCCGTTGACTATTGGGCCCTTCAGTGTCACAGCTGCACAGCTTGAGGTGGTCGGCGTCGCCATCGTCGCCCTCGGGCTTGTTCACCTACTGCTGACCAGGTCACGCCTTGGCAAGGCGATGCGAGCAATGTCTGACAATAAGATGCTCGCGCAGACGAGCGGCATCGATATCAATGCTACGACTTTGTGGACATGGTTTTTGACCGGTTGTCTGGCTGGACTTGGAGGTATCGCCCTCGCTCTTAACACCGTAGAGTTTCAGGTGTTTACCGGCAATACCTTCTTATTTGTCATCTTTGCGGCCGTCATCTTAGGAGGCATTGGGAAGATCTATGGTGCGATGCTCGGTGCACTCATCATTGGTCTGGTGGTGAGTCTCTCTAGCTTGGTGATCTCGTCGGCATACAACGTGGATGTAGCCTTTGCTGTCCTCGTTATCGTGTTGCTCATTCGTCCACAGGGTATCTTTGCAATAGCTGGAAAGGCGTAGGTAAA
>DAHXNM010000354.1 GCA_027365375.1 Ferrimicrobium sp.
ATATATTCGGAACCCTTAGCCAATACGATAGGAGCCCGCTGAGTCGTCGGCTCGTACTTTAACGCGACCGCTACGTGCGTAGGGTTCGCAACCACAACATCGGCTAAGGCAACGTTAGCGATCATCCTCCGCCGCGAAAGCTCTCTGGCCATCCGACGACGACGGCCCTTGGTCTGCATATCACCCTCGTACTGTTTCGTCTCGTCCTTGACCTCTTGCTTGGTCATCATCAGCTGCTTACGCACCTGTTTACGCGACCGTCCGAAGTCGATCAACGCAATAGCGAGTCCGAGCACACCAGTGAGGCGAACCAACTCAAGGCTCATAGAGGCGACTTGAGCGGCGACCGCGATCGGTGCGATCGAGGCTGAGGTCAGAGAATCAATGCCTCCCAACAGCAAGAGAGCAGAGACCAGCACCACTATCAACAACTTCACCAGCGACTTAGCAGCCTCAATGGCAGGTGAAGTCGAGAAGATCCTCGAAAGGTTCTTCTTTGGAGAGAAGTGGGTGAAATCCAGTTTTAACTTCTTGGGAACAAAGCGAATCCCAACCTGGGCGACGTTGATAAGCGCCACAAAAACCGCTATCGGCGTTGCTACTATCAGCGCAAGCTCTCCAACTATCTCAAGTCCAGACTCCAGTCGACGGAGGGCGGTGGTGCTCGTTAGTGTCGTACCCCCGTCAAAGGCCAGATGCCCAAAGGCGACGATCTTTGACTCAACCAAACTGAACACCAACGGAGCCGCAAGCGAAAACGCAAGGATCACCAACCACGTCGCCAACTCAGCGGATCTTGCTACCGTCCCCTCCTTCTTAGCCTTTTCGAGCTTGTGGGCGGTGGGCTGTTCGGTACCCTCGTTCTTTGGCATCTAACCCACCAGCAGATCGTGTTCGGCGGCAAGTAGGTCGCGCATTGATGCGTCAAATAGATGTGGTAGCAGCGGCACTGCGACCAGCATCATGATGAAGGAGAGCAAAATCTGGAGGGGAAAGATGAACGTCAAGGCATAGAGCTGAGGGGCCACCTTTGTAAGGATGCCGACCACGATCTGTGAGAAGAACATAACCGCAAGAATCGGCGAGGCGACCTCTAGCGATGAGACGAAGAGGATCGTAACCGACTTCACCAGAATTCCCAAGGTAAAGGAGAGATGGAAGAGGTTTGGAGTAGCAAAACTCGCAAAGTAACCATGTATTACAACGACATCAGCGCCTGAGACGAAGAACAACACGATCCACATCAGGTTGTAGAACTCACCGGTTACCGGAACCTCATTGAGTGATAATGGATCGAGCGCCGGAGGAGTGGAGAAGCCACCGAATAACCCTACCAAGCCCCCAGCCGACTCCCCTAGGGAGACAAAGAGCATAGCAAAGAAGCCGAGAGCAGCGCCGATTAGGAGCTGTTCGGCTGTTGCCCCAATCAATCCGCCAGTCGTGGTTGGCAAGACCATTGCATGAACCAGGGAAGACTCAGTCCCAAGACCAAAGGCAACACCTATCGCCATACGTGCTGTGATTGGCACCACTGGCATAGCAAATGGAAAGGCGACCAGAATAAATCCCATCGAACGGCTAAACGCCAATAGATACCCGATCAGCCAGTGCGCATCGAAGGCTACCTGCACATGAGCCTGCTTACTACGGTATCTGCCATCTCAAAGCGAACTCACCAAGGAGGGAATCTCGCGATATAGCTGGATGGTGAATCCATCAAGTTCTGAGAGCATCCAGTGGCCGGCGAGAAAGATAATAAGCGCTATCACAACCAGTTTGGGGAGAAAACTCAAGGTTGCCTCTTGGATCTGGGTCAGCGTCTGGATAAAGGCTACGACTAGGCCGATCGCCAACGC
Source organism: Ferrimicrobium sp. (assembly GCA_027365375.1). Classification (GTDB taxonomy): domain Bacteria; phylum Actinomycetota; class Acidimicrobiia; order Acidimicrobiales; family Acidimicrobiaceae; genus Ferrimicrobium. Next base: position 1,857 of record DAHXNM010000354.1, read on the forward strand.
CCCTGCAAGCACTGGTCCGGCAAGCTTTGCGGCTAGATATAGTGTCTGCCCAGCGATTTGTAGAACCGGTCCATCATTCATCTACTGCTCATTTCATGCTCACTAGCAAAGCGTGCACCACAAGAGTCCAGCCGTTGACCATCACAAAGAGCAACAGTTTGAACGGCAGTGAAACCAATGTCGGCGGCAACATCATCATCCCTAAGCTCATCAAGATCGAGGAGACCACCAGGTCGATGACTAAGAACGGAAGAAAGATGATAAACCCGATGATGAACGCCGAGTGGAGCTCTGAGAGCAAGAATGCGGGGATCACTGCATCCATACCAACTTTGGTTGGAGCGACGGTCCCTTGGTGATTCACCTGCGCGAAGAGCGCGAGCTCTTGGGTTCTTGTGTTTGATAGCATCCACTCTTTGATTGGAGTCTGAGCTCTGTCGTATGCCTGAACCGCGTTGATCTGCCCATGAAGATAGGGTTGAACAGCTACATGATCGACCGTTTTGATCGTCGGTGCCATGATAAAGATCGCCAAAAACAACGCTAGCCCGGCTAGAACCTGGTTAGGAGGCGTAGCTTGAAGCCCAAGCGCGTTACGGGTGATAGAGAGTACCACCACGATCTGGACAAACCCGGTCAGTAGAATAAGGAGCGACGGCGCGACCGAAAGCAACGTCAGCACCAGAATGATGATCAGTGATTCGCTCGGACCCGAAGAACCATGCAGACTGATATTGAGGCTCGGCAACTTAGTTGCTGGACCGACAGTGGCTAGGAGCGCTGTTCCCGCGAAGGTGGAGCCCATGCGCTAGCTCTGTTGTCCACCGAGTAGCCGACGTACGCCAGCCACCACGCTCTCCTTCTGTCGTCCATGCCAGATATCACCATTCGTCCTACCCCACGTCGCCAGCAACTCGCGCTCTGGATCCTCAGTCATTGAGAGATCCAAAACCTCGACCGGCTCGTCGGGAACGAGCTCAGTACCAAGCTCGCCAAGAAGCTGGAGCTGGGTTCCAGAGACCCCAATTAGCAGGCGCTTCTCCCCTGCTTCGATTACAAAGATGTTCGCCTTTTGGCCAAGCGCTACTCGTTGGGTCACCTTCAGTGGCCCATGGCCGCGATCAGCACCAACATGGCCGATACGTCGCCGCTTGGCGACCTTGCCCATTGCAACAATCAGTGCAATTACCCCGGCAAACGCTAGAAGCCCGGTGATAACCGACCCCATCAGCGCCCAGCCCTCAAGTTGTCGACCTCTTCAGAGTTGACGACCTCAACGATACGCACTCCGAACTCATCATCGACGACCACGACCTCTCCGTGAGCAACCAGAGTGCCGTTCACCAGAACATCGACAGGAGCATTAGCGGCTCGATCGAGTTCAATCACGTCACCACTGGTGAGATTGAGCAGAGCCTTTACCGGCATCCTCGCCCTCCCAAGCTCAACTGTGAGCTCCATCTCAACATTGCGCAACACAGCAAGATTGTCGATCGTCGCAACTTGATCGGTCTCTACCACTTCATTCTCTGCCATTACTCCTCCTCACCCACGATGATTGCCGCGACGCGCGAACCTGATTGGCCGAGCACCGCCTTGTAGAGTTCAACCCGGTCTACCACTACCGACATAGGACGATTCTTCCGATGCCCAAGCCCCACCACATCACCCGGCTTGAGTCGGAGAAAGGCTTGTGAAGAGATAGTCGTCGACTCCAGGCGCACTCGAGCAACGACCGGCACCTCCTGAAGCCTTCGTTCAAACGCTGCCTGGAAATCGGTCCCGTTCTCCTGCATTACCACCGCACGCGAGGATATCGTCTCCACCACCGGACGCAACATCGAGTAAGGCAGAACCATAGAGAGCTCGCTCAAGCGGTCGTCTCCGAGCGAGAAACGAAACTTGGCCCACACGCACATCTCCCCTAGTGGTATTCCTTGGATGAACTCAAGCGATGGCTCGGTGTGAATACGGTCTGCAACCACCGCAGTCTGTGTCGATATGGCGGCAGCGACCTGGGTCACCATATCCTCAAACAGTTTGGCGGCCAAGTTCTGCTCGAGGTCGGTGAGCTCACGCGTGTCTACCTCAGCCCACTCGCCGTCTCCTCCGAGTCGAAGGTCAATTAAGCGCAACGCGACCTCCGCGGGCAAAAAGATCGTCGCCCGCGAGGCCAATGGGTGGAGCGCAAAGGTGATGACCAGCCCTGACCCTGTCAGTTCGGAGAGCAGGCTCTCCCATGAGAGCTGATCGATGGTATCGAGTTCGATTTTTACGTTGCGGCGCAGCGCAGCCCCCATCAAGGTAGCACTAGGCCTGGAGGCACTCTCCAACAACAACTCCACACCGCGAAGGTGTGAACGTTCAAAGCTTCTTGGCAGCCTAAAGTCGACAGGTCGTACCGATCGCCGCTTCTGCTCCTCTGTGGTCTCCCCGCTCATGCGTTCTTCATCGACCGTAGAACGGCCAACTGAAGAACTTTCCTTGCTATTGCACGATGAAGCTCTCAAAGAGGATCGACTGCACAGTGTCCCAGGGCTTTACCCCAGTGTGGAGCACCACATTGAAAGCGTTCGTCAACTTCTCTGCCGCTTGCGTCCTCCCAGCCGTAGGGAGTAATCCGCTGTAGCCCATACCTCCAAAGGTCAAGATGGCGGCATTATTCAGTTGTGGAAGATCCTTGATCACCTCAGCTTTTGTATCCCCTGGTGCTAATTCGAGGAGCATCTGAGCCTGTACGATATGACCATCATCTAGGTTGGTGGTGATTACTGGCATGGCATAGGAGACGCTCGTCAACTCCGCCGCCGTTTTAGCGCCTTTAATAGTTTTTACCGGCTTCTTTAACAGCAAAAAATAGGCGGCTGCCGCTGCCACGATCACCACCAGTACGATGATGAGTAGAAGCTTTTTCTTCCCCTTTTTCTTCGGCTCCTCCGTAGTAGTCGCCTCTGCCGGTGCCATCCTGGTCGCCATCGTTGGTGTCTCCTTACAATCGATTTATGGTCTGGGTATTTAGAATCACGACGTCAACTCTTCGGTTGAGGGCCATGTTCGTCGGATTCGAGTTGGGTACGATCGGGTGCGTCGATCCAAAACCTGAGGCCGACAGTCGACTGGCGCTCACCCCATCATTGTGCATCAACTGCTCCAAGACAGTGACCGCACGTACCGCCGAGAGCTCAAAGTTAGACGAAAACGGGCCTCCATAGATCGGAGCGGAGTCGGTATATCCCTCGACAACGATGTCGTTGCTCAACGGTCTAACAACGCTGCCGATGACGTTGACGACTTGGCTTCCCACCGATCCGAGCGAGGCGGAGTCGGTGTTGAAGAAGACCTTATCTGAGAGAAGGCGAACGACCACTCCTCGTTTCTCGACCGCCACCTGCACATCCGAGGACAGGTTGGCCTGACTGAGTGCCGCGTTGATCTTTGCGGCTAACTGACTGCTCTGTTGAGAGACGCTCGATGACGCTCCTGCGCCAGTCTGGGGTATAGAGATCTGTGGAGGTCCTGGCGTAACTCCTGGATGTGTGATCAGTGAACGATGCTGCAGGAGTCCACTTCCGCCCTTGAGCGCAGACTGGAGTTGCATCTGAGAGAAGGTCTGGAGCAACCCAGTCTTGAACTCATCGAACTTCTTCTGAGAGATACTACTCATCGCAAACAGGACCACGAAAAGCGCCAGGAGCAGGGTGATCATATCAGCATAGGTGAGTAACCAGCGTTCGGAGTTCTCCGCCTCCGCCTCGCCCTCAGCGCGCCTTCTCATCGCTTAAGCCGCCTTGCCCTTGCCCTGAGTCTTGGCTTGTTTCTGGCTCTCACCACTAGCCCGATCCGCAGGTGCCAGATAGGTCATCAGCTGTTGTTCCAGCAGACGCGGCGAGGAGCCACTCTGGATCGCCAAGGCGCCATCGACGATGAGCAGTTTTGCCATATGCTCCTGTTCGGCAAGGTGAGCTAGTTTATTAGAGATCGGCAACCAGATCACGTTGGCGGTCATTACTCCCCAGAGTGTGGCGGTAAAGGCAGCCGAGATCGCCGGGCCGAGCGTATTCGGCGATGACAGGTTGGCTAGTACGTGGATCAACCCCATCACGGTTCCGAGGATGCCAAGGGTGGGGGCATAGCCTGCCATATCTTTGAAAAACTTGGCGCCGGCTTTGTGTCGAGATCGCATCGCCTCGATATCAGCCTCGAGGATCTCTCTGATCTTCTCTCCGTCAACACCATCGATGATGAGCTGAATCCCGCCTCGCAGGAACGGATCGGTCAGATCCTTTGCCGCTGACTCCAGTGCCAGGACACCCTCCCTACGTGCCATCTCTGCGAACTTGACGAGCGTCTCCACCGTCTCTTCAGCGGTCACCGACTTCGCCATGATTGCAGACTTCAAGGCACCGGTGATGCGTCCGATCTCCTTAAAACGAATGCCCGCAAGCGAGACGGCGACCGTTCCTCCGATGACCAAGAGTATCGCCGACGGCGCAATCAGCGCCGCCGGGTTACCGCCATCGAGAACCATCGCCACCATCACGGCGATAAGTGCGGCTACGATCCCTACCGGGGTTGCAACGTCCATGTTTTTTCCATCTCACTTCCCTGTAGCACCATCAACGATCGATTATCCGAGCTTCCAAGCTTTGGATTGAAGATTCTTGCCTTGTAGTCGATCACGCTCGCGACGACCTCTGGCACCGACTCCGTTACGACAAAGCACGCTCCTGTAGTGAGCGTGACCACCGTATCCGGGGTCGCTTCGACCTTCTCGATCAAATCTGCATTCAGAACAACTGTCGATCCTGACAGCCGAGTCACCTCGATCATCGTGCACCTCCCATGTGCTTTTGCTAGCATCGGCACAAACCACGGCTAGCTCAAGAGCAAATGAGTGCTAATTCACTAAACGTTCTGCACTAACGCCTGCAGCACCGCAGCCGTTGTCGAGACGACCTTTG
>DAHXNM010000358.1 GCA_027365375.1 Ferrimicrobium sp.
CACGGCCGGCATATCGCGCCCGCAGAGGAGCCGGAAGCACCGCTGTCTTACATCCATCCAACAACACCGGAACAGCCGTGGTCATGAATATGACCTTTTCACTAAAGTTTGAGGCGTCGCTAAGCTGATCCCAGATCCCATGAGGAACCGCCGGATCGTGATTACCTGGCAGAAGAAGCCAAGGCCCTTCATAGGCACGCATCGCACGGGCGAGACGTTGTAGAGAGATCCGATCTGGGTGCGCGAATTCGAACACGTCCCCAGCGACCAAGACGAAGTCGACGGCCTCGTCAACCGCGAGCTCCGCAATTCGTTGGACCGCCTCCACTCTGGCATCTTTGAGATACAGCGATCGCTCACCCAAGAAGTGGAAGGTCTCGCCGATCTGCCAGTCGGCGGTATGTAAAAATTTGACCATCGAGACCCTCCTCGCACCGACGAACTCTAGATGATCCTAATCCAGGGCATCCGGGCAGAGCATAGACAAGTAGTTAACCAGGTCGCTTCAAGTTCCGGAACACAAGCGAAAGAACGTCAAGAAGCGCTTTGCGATCATCAGCGCTGAGACCAGCGGTGATCTCCTCCTCATGGCGCCACGCGAGCGCCGTGGCACGCTCAATGAGGTCACGACCCTGCACGGTCAAGCTCACCTGATGAGCGCGGCGATCTCCAGGATCGGGATCTCGGCTGACGAGATCAGCGGCTTCGAGTTCATCGAGGATAGCCACCATCGTACTCGCCGGCACCTGAGCTAGCTGGGAAAGATGGTGCTGCTTAGCGGATCCGACATCTGCCAATGCCCGAAGCACGCCAAAGGTTCGCGGCTCAAGAGACACCGAGGTCAGCAGGGCCCGAAAGCTCTGCAACTCCATGGCGCCAAGGATGGAGAGCATGAAGGCAACACTCTCACCAAAAGGCCTGAGCTCCTCAAATGATCCCAACTCCTCGCCCTCATCGCCGTCCATCACAGCTACATTAGCCGCTAATCGAGCCGACTATTCTGATCGACAATGAATACTTCAGTTTCGAATCATTCTTCAACTAACAATTCTCCTTCAAATAATTTTTTCAGCTCGATTGGCCGTGTAGTTTTAGCCCATCGTCGGATCGTCATCGTGATCTGGGTCATCGTCTTCCTCGCGGGTGGCTTCGCCGCCAGCAGAGTGGTGAACCGGCTGAGCTATAACTTTGCCACTCCTGGACAACCTGGCTACGTCGCCTCCCAGAAGATAATCCAACATTTTGGTAACGGCGGCCAGAACGCTCCAGCGATCACGGTGATCACAGGAGTAAACTCCTCCAACTCATCGACGGTAGGCGCGGCACTCAAAACAGTAGCGAAACAATATCCGAGCATTCGCTTCGTAGACTCCTTCAACGCACCTGGGCTCGATCTCCTCCGTCACGGCAACGAGGTGGTCTACCTTTTTACTGGGCCACCCACATCGCTCTCCCCTTCTACTCTCCCCAACCAGATCACAGCGACCCTCGCCCACGACCTTCCTTCGCTTCACATCGCACTCACTGGAGAGGCACAGCTCGCCGCAGCCGGCAAGAGTTCTGGTCTCGGCGTTCTCGCAGAGACCATCATCGCCGGTGTCGGTGCCCTCGCCATCTTGGCCTTCGTGTTCGCCTCGGTGTTGGCGGTGATTCCACTGGTAATTGCGGCCGTCTCGATCTTGGCCACCTTCCTCATCTTGCTTGGCCTAAGCTATGTCACCCAGGTCTCCTTCGTGGTTGAGTTTCTGGTCTCGCTCATCGGCTTGGGCATCGCGATCGACTACTCGCTATTGATCGTCACCCGTTGGCGCGAAGAACGCGGTAACGGTCTGGCCAACCGCGATGCAATCTTGATGTCAATGGCCACGGCTGGACGTTCGGTCGCCCTCTCTGGTGTTACCGTAGGAGTTGGACTCCTTGCCCTCATCGTGCTGCCAGTGCCGCTCCTGCGTTCCACCGGTATCGGAGGCGTACTAATTCCCGTCATCTCGATCGCCGTCGTGCTTACGCTCCTACCCGTACTCCTCTCTCTCATCGGCGAACGCCTTGATTGGCCCCATCGAAGGATCGCACGCGGTGGCTCCCCTTCATGGCACCGAATCGGTGAGATAATCACCGGTCATGCATGGCCCTCGCTGATCATCGCTGCTGGGCTCATCATCGTCTTTGCACTGCCGGTATTCGGTATCCGTCTCGGTCAAGATCAAGCGGGGAGCCAATCAAGCTCTACCCCAGCATCGGTTGCCTATCACTCACTCCTGGGTGCTGGATATAGCGCAGGCATACTGACTCCCATTGAGGTGATCTCATTGCCACCCAAAGCAGCTCACATCGATACTCTCCTACACACCGTCCCTGGGATCGTCGCGTCCGCACTACCGGCCGGCCGCTCAGGCACGCGTACTGGGCTCGTTGACACCATCGCCATCCCCAACGTTGAGACCGTCAACTCCGCCAACTTTGCACCTGTTAATGCGGTTACATCACTCGCCAAGCATGACCCCTCTATCATCGGGGTCTCGGGGCTCGGGGCTAACGACCTCGACTCCTCACACGCTATCTACGGACAGACACCCCTAATGCTCGCCGTTATCGCCATCTTGACCTTTATCCTGCTCTCGACAGCCCTCAAGAGCATCGTCCTGGCGATCAAGGCGGTGGTGGTCAACCTATTCTCGCTGGCCGCCACCTTCGGGATACTTACTTGGTTCTGGCAATCCGGTCACCTATCCAAGCTCGTATTTGGGATCCCCGCCACCGGTGCGATCACCTTCTGGATCCCGATCTCCATCTTTGCCTTCCTCTTTGGCCTATCGATGGACTATGAAGTCTTCATTCTCACCAGGATCCGCGAGGAGTACGACACCGTCGGCTCCACGAAGACAGCGATCGTCAATGGCCTCTCAAGAACCGGGAAACTCGTCACAAGTGCAGCAATAATCCTCTTCCTCGCCTTTGCCTCTCTCGCCTCGGCTCCTCTAACCGATATTCGGGTACTAGCATGTTGATCCGCCTCCACCACCTTTAATTGAAAATGTTTCGGAATGTGGTGGTGAGATAGAATTTATAGATTTTTC
>DAHXNM010000360.1 GCA_027365375.1 Ferrimicrobium sp.
CACGGCAACAGTCGGCCGTCGTGGAATAGGCCATCATCGAATGCGATCCCGCTCAGCGACAAGGCCGTGCCGGCGTGCCTTTAGACGAGGTCTCCACACATCCTTGTGTGTTGTCTTCGCTGCGCTACACCGCGGACGTGCGGACCACCAGCGACAAAACTCGAACACGAATCGGTGGCTATTGCGAACTGGAGGGCTCTAGATGGTTATACCAACTATCAGGTCGCCGATTTTCGATGGACGTAGATAGGCGACCCGCCCACGTCTTGCACACTTGGTCACATCTATTCGCGCTACGCCAAACCTCAAGTCGCGCAGTCCAAAAGACCTGCCTACCAGCAGCAAGTGCACTTCGCACTAGACTCCTGTGTCACTACCAGGAGCCGACATCGTCCACACGTTCATCGACTGAGAATACTCTTGACTTGCGGTTTTGCTCGTCTACGTCCATATGCGTTGTAGCCAAATCCTCTAATGGTCCGCACATCTAGTCCAATTGGAAGGTACTAACCGACCTCGAATCACCGACAGGAAGTTCGCTAGATTCGAAACCTAGAAGCCGTTCGCCAGACCCCTCAATCAGAAACAATTTGTCCTTTGGAAACCCTGCACTCTCGACATGGATCAACCCATTGGTGATACGCACAGCCTGGGTCGTGCACCACAGGGTGATGCCTTGTCAATGGCTATCTGTCGAGTTGTCGTGTTCGCTCCTTGCGCACCCAGATCTCGCGCCCCAGATGGTGTCGGACGTGGTCTGCCAAGATCTCAAGTTCCTGGTCTCGTACATCAGGGTCAGCTAGGTCCTTGATCCAGTTGGGTACGCGATCGAGTGTGGTGTGACCGGGCCAGAATACTCCAACCAGTAACAGTGCCTTTGCGTGCTCTTAACCAAGAATCGGTCGAATTGGGAGTCGTGGGCGCACATTGGGCCAACATGCCTGGGTAAAGATCTGGCGAAGACGGGGTGGCCAATCTTGTGGTGACACTCCGCATTGCCAAAGATCAGCCATCTGAATGAATACCTCATCGCGTTCGGCTATGGATGCGGGAGTGCTCATGTGGGTTTGTAGTTGTCCTTTGGTCGATGAGCCCTGAGGTTACTCGATTGGCCCAAATCCAAGCTCCCGACGGGTGATCGAGAGCTCTCTTGGTGCGTCGACTCCGATTCTTACCGATCCACGGTTTGACTCAATGACGGTAATCACGATTGCGTCGTCGATGACAATTCGTTCGCCTTCCTTGCGGGTAATTACAAGCATCCATGCCTTTCTCTTCAGTACCCAGGCTAGCAGACAAAGAGTTCTCGGATCAAGCCACACCTGCGGTTAGAGTGCACGACCGGTTCGGATGGATATCCACGCTCGCACTCGATTTGCAGATCAGAGAGCACTTAGTTGGGTTGTGTTGTTGAGTTGTGTTCGCTCGCTGAAACTGAGACCTAGAGCTCAAGGGATCGTCCGCTGGGACGCCCGAACTCATCGAGAGCTTTGTTGAGATGTTGGCCAACGATCATGCACGCGTTGGGCCAAAGCACTCACCGCTCCTCGATGGCCCTCCCGGGATAGGCAAGACGACGATTGTCAGTCACTACGCTCACGCGGTAGGTCGTGAGTTTAGAAAGATTGACCTAGGCGGACTCAATGATCCGCATGAACTGCGTGGTTTTCACGCTACCTATCAGGACTCGCGCCCTGGGCGTATCATCAGCGCCCTTGCTGGATGCGAAACCGCGAACCCGATCATCTTGCTCGATGAGATCGACAAGACCGGGGCACATCGAGGTGCTGTAGCGGACGTACTCTTGGCACTACTTGATCCCGACAATGAGGGCGTCTTCGTAGATGGATACCTAGATCTCCCCTATGACCTGAGCGGTGTCACCTGGGTCGCTACTTCGAACTCGTCTGAGCGCATCCCAAGGGCGTTGCTCGATCGGCTACATGTGATAAAGCTTTCTGGTTACTCGGATCAACAAAAGCTCACGATCGTCCGTAACGCTCTGTACCCTGAGATCCTTCGTGAATACCAGCACGACTTCAGGGGCGGCATCAACGTCTCCGAAGCTGTCATTGAACTTCTCGTAGAGATCAACTCCGGTGATCCGGGTCTACGCACCCTTCAGAGATGGCTTCAGTCGCTGGTCACGAAGGTGTTAGTTGCAGATCTAGAAGGGATTGAGTTGGTGTTGAGGCCTGGCAATGTGGCCTCGTTTTTGGGATTGGATAATCAGGTTACGCCGGAACGGCATGGGCCGGGGGGGTATCTTTGGGCCTTTCAGTGGGGGAACGGTTCTCCACCTCGCTACTGCAATTAGAGCCTCCGAGACATTGTCCAGGGTGGGAGCTGTCCTCCGAAAAGACACTTGTGTCGCGCCCCTGACGCCGCGTCAGATGCTGTGGAGCAGACTCAGGAGATTGCACTGGTCATTGGGGGTAGTGAGATTACTGTAAGGCAGCTCCGGTTGTCGGCTGGGATGTAGGGCGTAGTCCCACAGAGAAGAACTAGTAAAGGCACCTCACTTTGGACAG
>DAHXNM010000365.1 GCA_027365375.1 Ferrimicrobium sp.
TTGGTTGTCGAGACTTAAACTGAACTGCGCTCGGAGAACTATCCAGATCGACTCATGGGACGCGGGTTCGACTCCCGCCACCTCCACCACATCGGGACATGCACATTATTAACATGGCGCTGTGCCGAAGAGAATACGGGCTTGTCTGCAAAACAGGAGACGGCGGCTCGAGCCCGTCCAGCGCCTCCAAAACATGGTGATTGTCGTCTAACGGTAGGACTAGAGGTTGTGGACCTCTGAACGCCAGTTCGATTCTGGTCAATCACCCCATTTAGTAGGACGGGAGCCATACGATTGAACCACAATGGGCTCTGTCGACATGTTGTAAAGGCGGCGACAACATAGCAGCTTAGGGCCTTAGCCGAAATTGTGAATCGGCAAGAAAGTTATCAAATACGAGCGCAATGGTCAACTGGTGGATCTAGATGCGAACTCTATGCGCTGATCGAGCATGACCTCCACAGCCTTTGCGGTCACGGCTACGAAGTCAGTGTCATCGCCCTCTGTGTCGGCTCGTTGAAGAGCGCTGATGTACCGGGTACGCTCCTTAACGCGATACATCGCCGGTAGATAGCCTGAGCGCATCAGCACCAAGTTGACGAGCAGTCGACTCACTCTCCCGTTGCCGTCTATGAATGGATGGATCGAAGCCAGTTCTATATGAGCACGGGCTGCGAACGTGATCGGATCCTCGTTCCCTGGCCCCTGAGCCAGGCGCTCAATCAATCCTTTCATCACAGTTGGCACCGTCATCCAGTTAGGTGGGATGTGCGGCGATCCCACGATACGAACTGGCTGGCGTCGATAAGCCCCTGCATCTCGGTCAAGTATGTGGTCCATCACGATTGCGTGCAGCTCGAGTATGGTCTCTTCGCTGATAGGTTTGCCAGAGGCGATGAAGTCCTCCAACCAGACGAGCGCACGGTGGACATTGACCACCTCAAAGTACTCCCGTAGGAGTTTGCCTCCGACGGTCATGCGATCTTGGAGGATCGTCCTGGTCTCTTCCAGGCTAAGGGTATTGCCCTCGAGAGCCGTAGTCTCATGCGAGTATCGCACCAGAAAATCATCACGGAGGCTTTGCAGACTCTCCTCAGGCAGCGGGCGTGCAATAGCTAGTCGGTTGTATTTCTCACTGACTCGCTCCAGTATCGCTTCCATTGCGGCACCTCCAACTACCAGTTTACCACGGCGTTGTCTATCGCTTGGATAGCCTGAGTAGGCACTCCCGGTATCCACGACGAACTGGTCGATCTCCTGTTGCTTAGAACCGCCCTTGCTTGAATCTGGCCAAGTCATACCTCATGCCGGTTGAATGGCACAAGACCTCGCCACGTTGCGTATTCCACGTCCAGTCTTTAGATGGCCGTTCGGCATTGGCAACTTGCATGAGTCTGCCAGCATTGCGCTCGCGCTTGGCTTGTTGGCGCTCTAAGCGTGTCAACCGCTCAGTGAGTACGCCTATAGCTCTGTCCTTATTCTGGTGTTGCGAACGCCCAGAGTCGATCTGGACAACGATGCCCGTTGGCCTGTGCAGAACCTCCACTGCCGAGTCGGTGACGTTCCGGTGCTGTCCACCAGGGCCGCTACCCCGCTTTGTTTCAATACGGATCTCGCTCTCGTCAATCACAACGTCCGGCTCCGGCTCTAGATCGAGCGCCACAATGGTCGCTGTAGACGTATGCCGTCTTTGCGAGTTGGAAGGAATGCGCTGAATGCGGTGAGTACCGGTCAACATTTGCACTTCGGGTACATGCGACTCGAGCTCGAGCACCAGAGTTCGCCCTGTTGCGCGGCGATGCACCCATACGGAGTTGCGTCGACATATGCTAAGCACTACATCAGCGAGTTCGGAAGCAAACATCTCGGCGTCATCACCGCCTTCGCCCGGTCGGACTTCAACGACCAATCCCTGGCTCGGGTTACCTCTTCAGCGTTTATCCATGTTTGCATTCATGACTACAGTATATCACTGACGATTATCCGGCACTTCCATGGTCTGCGCAATACAATGCTTCTCATGCCGCTACAAGCATCTATCTACTATTTAATGTGCGTTATACGTCATAGACTCGAGTTAAGATAAACCGCTTCCGCTACTCCCCTTCTCGCTTGGGAATAGGTATCGGGTCACGGCAATTGTAATACTGAATGCTTCCACTACAGTTGCTCCAAGCCAGACTTGCATTGCCGAGGTGGGCACTTTCCAGCCTTCTCCCACCCATGCATAAACGACAAATATTATGTCCGCGACGCCAACTTGCAAAAACAAAAGCGCTATCAATCGTTTCCCGTATGAGTTACGCAACCGGTTAGCATCAGCTATGCGCTGGTTTTTAAGGCTCTGCTTCTGCCGTTTAAGGTCTGAGAAAGAATCCAATTCTCGTGGCTCTCGCTCGTTAGCACCAGAATTCGTTCCGGTAGAAACCATTTGGAGAAGATGGGCGACCAAGCCGTTGATGGCATCCTGGGCGGGATCCTTACTGCTCACGGTTACAGTAGTTTAAGATTTTTGAGTCGGTATTGCATGGCTGAAGCTGACACACGAAACTTTGCAGCAAGGTCTATGGTAGATCGCGTGGTCTGGTACTCGTGGGCGATCAATAACTTGGGCATAAGCAACGCGGCGGCGAAAGCATTCGCGTACATTTCATTATCATCAGTCCATGGTTCCACGAGCTGAGTGCGTCGATCTATCCATTGATAGCTAGAGGCAGGTTCGTGAGAGTTGAGCCGCTGCACAAAATGACCAATCTCATGGGCACAGGTAAATCTTTGACGTAGCTCACCCTCGTTTCTATTCAATAGGATTACCGGATCGGACTCAGCATCGAGCTTTACTAACGCTCCTGATATGGTTCTCTCAAGGGAGACTTCAAAGACTCTAAGCCCTAGAGCGGTCGCTAGTTTAGCTGGATCGATTGGGAAGGTTTCTGGCCCGAGGAGATCGTTACGTACATTGTCTGCTTCACATTCGGCGTTTTGAGGAAGCGTGGCCTCGCTCTGCATGGTGGTCTCCTTTCTTCCTGTCATACTAGTATGACGCTCTAACACACAAATGCCCAGCATGCTTGGCATTTCTTGCGAAAGAATCCACGAACAGTCTATCGCTTTAACGGGAGCGTCGCCGAGAGTGTCGGGACATTACCTCTTCGCGAACGGGTTCGCCAAAGAGATCGAGGATGAAACCCTCATCCAGATCAGTGATCTCGATAGGTGAAGTCCATCGTTCTGGGCACAGGTCCGGCTCCTTGGCCGCAAGATGACGTTGAATACTCAAGACAATCTTGAGTTTTTCCTCGCTCACTCTCGCTTCGGGAATGTGAAGCTGACCAGCGATGGCTCGCGTAGAGGATACACCGAGATCATCCTTGGCGCTGCGCGGCTCCAACAGTAGGGTGAGGATCGCTCTCTGCTTGTCGCTCAAGCCATCAACCGCTTCGGACACGCAGGCCAGAAGACGATCACGCTTCTCGCTTTCCGATACCTCATCCATAGACGACACGAGCATCTCCTCGGCGGATAAGTGGTCGGTAAGCATGTTTGCCAAGCCGTTGTCTTCGAATGACAGTCGAGCAGACGGACGTAGGATGCTAGCTGCGGTCTCCACTTCGTTACGTGAGTACTGACCAGTGTTGTTC
>DAHXNM010000226.1 GCA_027365375.1 Ferrimicrobium sp.
GCGTGGCGCAACCGAGGTGTGCCTTCAAGGAGGCATACACCCAACATTCGACGGTGAGTACTATCTCAACGTCGCCAAGGCGATTCACGCCCACTTCCCCGCCATCCATCTCCACGGATTTTCAGCTTTGGAGGTCTTAACTGGTGCCCGACGGCTCAAACTCGAGCTGAAGGATTACCTACAGGAGCTGAAAAATGCAGGGCTCAAAAGCCTACCAGGGACGGCTGCCGAGATTCTCTCTGATCCGGTTCGTGCGATACTATGCCCCGACAAGCTCTCTACAGCCGAATGGCTAGAGGTACATGCAACCGCACACGAAGTTGGCTTGCGTTCCAACGTCACCATCATGTTCGGGAGTGTTGAAGAGATCGGAGACGTGATAGAACACCTTGATGTGACTCGCAAGCTTGGACGTCAGACACACGGCTTCACCGAGTTCGTCCCACTTCCCTTTGTGCACATGGCAACGCCAATCTTTCGCCTGGGTAAAGCACGGCGTGGGCCAACACTCCGTGAGGCTGTGTTAGTACACGCACTCGGACGCATCGCCTACCATGGTGTCATCGATAATATCCAGGTCAGCTGGGTCAAGCTTGGCGTGGAGGGTGCATCATTCTTGTTAGGATGTGGCGCTAACGATCTTGGTGGAACTCTAATGGAGGAGAGTATCTCTCATGCCGCCGGAGCGACCCATGGCACCTTCCTCACACCAGAACAGTTTGGCGAAGTTGCGAGCAAGGCTGGCCGCACTCTTCAGCAGCGCTCCACCTTCTACGAACCCGTGGTCACCAACGAGCACCGGTTTCCAGATGCTCGACACCCTCAGCGGGTTGCCAAGTGACCGAACCCTCAGCCAATGATCTCGACAATCCCCAACAACGATCCGTTGGACTCAAGAACCCGAATCGCGACCTCAAACTCGCATTAGTGAATGAGCTTGAGGCGACCTTATCCGCCGACATGGATCGGCTCGATCTAAAGATGATCACCTCAGCGATCAGAGAACTTCGCGAGGCATTCACCACCTTCGCACCCTACCGTCGCCAGCGCAAAGTGACTATCTTCGGGTCCGCCAGAATCCAGCCAGACGATCCTCGTTACCTGCTCGCCCACCACCTTGGCGCCGCTTTCGCCGAGCAAGATTGGCTGGTGATAACTGGAGGAGGACCTGGCCTCATGGATGCCGCCACCTCTGGAGCTGGACCACTACATGCCTTCGGTGTCAACATCCGACTCCCACACGAACAGGCGGCCGCCAGCGGACTCGATGAATCTGGCCATCTGATCGAGATGAAGTACTTCTTCACCCGCAAGGTACTAATGATAAAGGAGTCATCGGCGTTTGTCTCCATGCCTGGTGGCCTTGGCACCCTTGATGAGACCTTCGAGCTCCTGACACTTTTGCAAACCGGCAAGGCACAACTGGCTCCGTTGGTTCTGCTCGAACCCAAAGGTGATAACTACTTTGAACTACTACTCAAATTCATGACAGACGTCCTACTGCCGCAAGGGCTAGTCACAGCCGCCGACCTGAATCTCTACCGCCGGTGTTCTAGTGTCGAAGAGGCAGTCAAGGAAGTCACCGACTTTTATCGCAACTACGACTCGGCTCGCATTGTCGGAAAGCAACTGATCTTGCGCCTACAACGACTCCCTAATCAAACACTGCTTGGCGCCCTCAATCGAGATTTCGCAGACATCTTGCGATCCGGAACCATCTCAGTCATCCCCCCAACAGCGTGGGAGATACGAGAGCAGGACCACTTAAGCCTAAAGCGCCTGTCTTTGGACTTCGACCAGCACTCTCTCGGGCGACTACGATCCATGGTTGATCGGCTCAACGAGATCTAAGGGCAACCCCCTACATAACCGTTGTGAAAGACTCACCTGCGATCGAGCTTCCGTTGCCAGATTCAACTCAAAAAGGCAGCACCAACACTCGGCACAGATTTATCTACGGCGTCTCTCTGCATCCCTTTTCAGTTGCTTGTCATAACCCCACAAAAACATGCAGCCCTCCTATAAATCCCCCGAGAGAGCCAATAATGAATACAGCAGCTACAGAAACTTAATTTTAGAATAGGGTCAATCGGAAAATATCGCTGTAGTTTGATGGAATATGGCTACAGTTCCTACTATGAAGACAAAACATATTCGTTCAGGCAGAAAACCAAATCTATGGCCAGCCATCCCGCTAGGCATTACTTTAGTGGTATTGGGAGGCTCTTTGCGATCTCCGCCACAGTCCGCTCTCGCTAGTTCAACTAGCGGAGTACAGCTAGGGACCGCAGGAACGTACTCCGTCCTTGCAGGCACTACGATCACAAACACCGGCGCCACGACTCTAGCTGGTGATCTCGGCCTCTCACCTGGCACTTCAGTAACCGGATTTCCTCCTGGCATTGTCGATGGCACTGCCAATATCACCAATTCAGCAGCCCAGACCGCCGAGACGGACACAACCAGCGCTTATCGTGAAGCCGCCGGCATGACACCAGCCACCACAGAGGTGGCGGATCTTGCTGGATTAACACTCTCACCAGGCATCTATGCCGTTCCAGCCGGAACCTCCAACCTCACCGGCACTCTAACTCTGAATGGTCAAGGAAACCCAAATGCAGTTTTTGTATTTCAATTACCTTCTACCTTGATCACCAGTAGCTCCAGCAACATAGTTCTAACGAATTCTGCAAACCCTTGCAATGTTTTCTGGCAGGTTACTAGCTCCGCAACACTCGGGACCTCTTCCGTTTTTAAAGGAACCATCCTGGCACTGACATCGATTACTGCCAACACAAGCGCCACAATTGATGGCCGATTGCTAGCTCGCAACGGGGCAGTGACTCTCGAGTCGAACACGATCACAAATCCGGTGTGTACTACGTCTACCACGACCACGCCACCTGCAACTACCACGACCACGCCACCTACGACGACGATCACGCCAAGCCCGCTTACCATCTCGACCGGCCCTCTCTCGCCTCCGGCTTCTCACACCGATGCGCTACCAGTTGGATTAGCGATAGGCGGAATTGGCCTCGCAGGTCTTGGTTATCTATTCATAGAGCGCAAGAGGCGGCTAGCAAACGGTAGCTCTAATGAGGTTGCTTAAGCACCACGACTACGATCGTCGAGGAGGCATCGCCATCAACAGGCGTAACCTCCTCGCTCTTGGAGCGAGCCTTGCGATCATCTCTGGAGGAGTCTTGAGCTACATGGGAGTTCATAACTCACCTGAAGCCAGGATTGCACGTCTCACTCAGCGAGATCACCAACGTGCCCTTCATCTTGCCATCCATCCGACGCCGGTCACGCCGGTCACGCCGGTCACCCCGGTCACCCGGGTCACGCCGGTCACTCGGGTCACGCCGGCTACTACCAGCCATGTCACTTGGAGACCGACGCTGCCCAACGAAGTAGCCACGATCTCGATTCCTGCGCTGGGTGTCTCTGCAGCTATCCTGGCCGAGGGGCCAGCTAATGGAGCACTCACCATCCCACCGGATGTACATAACGTCGGCTGGGATAGCCAGACTCCAACTCCCGGACTCTCAGGGGTCACTCTGCTAGCAGGGCACGTCAACTGGGTAGGACAAGGGGAGGGAGCTCTTGGTGCGATTGGTCAACTAATTCCCGGAGACAGAGTTAACCTGGACTGGAAGGGAAAGATCAGCAGCTGGCAGATCAGCACTAAACCGGCGCTCTCTCCAAATACCGAGGCGCACACATCACTCTTTAGTAATCAAGGTCCCCCACGCCTCGCCCTCGTCACCTGTGGTGGTCCCTTCAAGGAGATCCCAGGAGTGGGAGGCTCCTATGCCGATAACGTCATCGTTGAGGCCGTACCGGTTGGGGTGTGAGATCCAGTGGAAG
This sequence comes from Ferrimicrobium sp., assembly GCA_027365375.1. Classification (GTDB taxonomy): domain Bacteria; phylum Actinomycetota; class Acidimicrobiia; order Acidimicrobiales; family Acidimicrobiaceae; genus Ferrimicrobium. Next base: position 3,874 of record DAHXNM010000226.1, read on the forward strand.
GCTCCCATGATTGTAGGATAAAAATGGACTCGGATAGTAGGTAGAATTGGCATTCATTAGCCATCAGCTGACTTCACGAACTTCTGGGGGCAGACCGTGGCCTGCCAGCCGCTTAAACAGCTATAGATGCAGGTGGGCACGCCACTGGACGGCCCCTTGGTCCATAACAACGTTGCGGTAGATGCACTCGTAAAATGGCTTGTTAATTCGAAACCCCCCATCTGAGCCAGTCTGAAGACGTATCTGACCTTCATC
>DAHXNM010000076.1 GCA_027365375.1 Ferrimicrobium sp.
ACATGCTCTGAATCGATGGTCGGTATTAGAAGTTTCAGTTGGTGCTCGAGTTCAGCTTGGGTGCGCGGCGCCTCCCCGCCTAGCAGAACAGGGATCGCATGGACGAAAGTTTGTATCCGCTCAGCGATGTTTTGACGAGAGCCAGGCTCACGTAGCCGTGTCATTGCGTACTCAACCAACTCAGCCGCCTCAGCTGCCGCTATCGCATCCAAATTAGATCCAGGAGGACCAAAATGATCCAGATTGGGACTGAGGAAGGCAACGGGGTTGTGTTCACGCCGTAGCGATCTGCCCGCCATGGAGATGGATTGATTCACTACGTTAAAGGTCCAATTTGAGAGGGAAGTCCTACACCCTGGTTGATAGATCGCGAGTTGTTCAAGGGTGCGCAATGTGACTTCTTGGGAGATATCCTCTACCGCACTCTGCCCGATCTGCCCGATCACCACCCGGTACCACACCTGATGGTGGATCACGTTGCTAACCCAGTTTTGTAGGGTCTCTACGTCCGACGACTCCTTGGCAAGTCTCCATTCACATAGGGCATACACAGAACGATATGGGTCCAATGGGTTACGATAGAGTCGTTTGGCGATCTCGTGGGTGTTCAACCCCAGCACCCTGATAGTGAAGGGAGTCGAAGCATGTTGTAGCTCACGAGCATGGGCAACAAGGCTCGATGGCAAAGATGAGTTCGTGAGCAGTGCTTCAAGGCCTCGCGCCGCTCTGGAACGCTGTAGTACCTCGACACCAGGAGCGCAACGTTCAACTCCAAAGACATTCCATAGCGTATCGCGGTCAGAGACGGGGATAGCGTTCACGCACTGTGCCTCGATTGCCCCAAACAGATCTCGCGCAATAATCTCCCGCAGATCTGTAAACTCAACTCCCCGAAGGGCATTGAGTAACGATGCGAGATACTGAGGGCGATAATACGAGGCAGTGTCGTGTCGTGCCGCCAGGGCGTGAGCGATTTTAGAGATGTCAAGCCAAAGGTGTTCAGTCATACAGTCGTTCCCCGATGAGATCCAGATAGTACGCAGTCGATACGTTGGGGACAATCTGTGTGCCTATGGTTTCGAGAACATGTGCGATCTTGTGGATGCGGGTATCAAGTTGAGCCAACGGTGCTGAGAGAACGTGTTTTTGTAACCAGAAGATAATGTCGGGTGCACCAAAGAGATCCGACACCAAGGAAGAAGTATCGAGGCCAAGCAACTGGTCGAGAAAGGTCGCGTCTGACATCAGGAGTCCTGCATCGCACATTATGTCGAAGCGAATTAGAATCCCGGCCAATAGCTGCACAACAATGGTGTGAAATTCAAGTTCATCCGAGAATGCGCGGCGGGTAGGCCATAGGTAGTCAAACAACTCTGCTGGGTGAGCGGGAGGTTCCGAGATCGCCGTCAACGCCATATCAAGGAGGGCAAGACTCGTTAGTGGGTCTCGCTCTAACCCCAACTTATCTAACGCGGTCCCGACAAGCTTTAACGGAGTTAACGTGGGTTCGTCGATCCCATCGAGTATCTGTTCCCAATCGAGAGCGTCCGAGTCTTCGATCCCCGTAGGCAGGTCTCCAAGTTCCGGAATATCCCATCGTTCGGATTCAATGAGCTCGTCAAGATAGTTTTCAGCCTCGATCTCGATGGACTCTGAACCCTCTTCTTCGTCCAGTGTGTCGACGCTCGCTTGCTGGGTGGAGTCGACATACTTCCCAGCCTGGTCTTCGTCTGCGCTATCAACATCACCGTTATCATTGTCGAAGTCGTCATCGATTCCTTCGCCGTCTTGAATCATCGAAACAGCAGAACGATAAAGCAGTTCCACGAGTTCGTTTGTGTCGATATCGCCCTCGGCGAATAGTGTCTCAAGAAGCACCGTTCGCAGCTCATCGGTGTCGTTTTCGAGCAACCGATGAGCTTGGCCGATGCTCAGTAGACCACCAATGGTTGCGGCTGCTAATAGAGCCAGTGTGTCTCCGCTCTGCCCATTCGCACGTAGATCTGATACTGCATAGGTCACAATCTGATCGAGTGGGAGGACCCCCTCGCCTGTACGCTGTTGCACCTCAACGCCCACCTGTTGGAGTTGGGCGATGCGAGAAAACACGCTTGGTCCGAATAGGTCAGTGACGAGAGGGAGCTGATCCGGAGAGATAGAAAGCGGGGCCAGCCACGAAGGAAGGTCGTACCCCCCAGTAGGGGAGTCACTGCGATACGGTGGTAGTGACAGCCAAAGGGTAGTGGGTCGTCCTAGAATCGGGAAGAGATCGGCCACCCCTGCGACATCGCGAACAAAAAGGTAGCTGGTGCTCCCGTGTCGAAGCATTGGGACGCTTACTGGGTCTTTGATGTGTCCAAGCACTCGGGTGTCTTCGGTGGCTACCGTGAAGGAGGTCTGCATAACGAGCCGTCCCCGGATTAATGGATAGGACTCTTCATCTGATGCGCCAGAGCGCCTCGCGCCCTCGCGTGGATTGTCCGTTACTACGTGCGGATCCAGGGTACAAGCAGTATCACCACAAGCGCACAAACCGTGCTCACGTACATAGGCAAAGGCGACAGGGTAACCCAAAGCCTGATAGAAGCGATACAACTCTTCTACCAAGGAACCTAAGTCGTCTACTCGAAAATTCGGCATGTCAGCCACGAAACCACCTCGCTACTAACTTAAATAGGCAACTTCTTTGCCTATATATGTGGGTATGGCCACAAAATTTCCAAGACGACGCCCAGCTACATGGATTCCTTTCATTCGCAACCAGTCGGTGTTGACCGCGATTGTTGCTGTTTTACTCGTGCCCGCGGTGCACAATCTTGCCTTAGAGCTGGTGATTGGTGGCATTCTCATTATCGGCAACAGCGTCCCGATCCGTCACCATATTGTCACAGAGTGGATTGCGATACTGATCCACAAGCGGGCATCTTGGCTCACCTCATTGTTCTCATCGACTAAGAAAGCAGCACCCAAGACCAGAGTCCCAAACCAAGTTGTCACGATGAACCTTGGTATTTTCGGGACAGTGACCGTCAGTCGTTTCAATCAGAGCGAGGGTGTCCTGTGGTATGACGACAAGAAGGGCGCAAGAGCCGCTTGGCTCGGCGTATGGCTCATCCCTGCCACCAGCCACCTCTTGTTGTTATCAGATGCGGAGCAACACAACGTACTCACCCAGTGGGGGCGCTTGTTGGCGAGTCTCGCGGGTCAGTCGGTGAAACGGATGCAATTCTTGACCGACGTTATTGTCACCGCTGCAGTCGGCCCGAAGGAAGTTCTTCGGCGACTCTGCGAGGAGAACCCAGATCTAGACCAAGCGTTGGTAGCAAGGTATCGAGAGGTGGCCGAGCGGGTTGGAGATCAGGTGTACGACCGGCGAAGCTACCTCGTGGTTGAGCTTTCAAAAATTGGTGCAGGCGAGACCGAAGCACTTAAAGCGGCGATTGAACAGACCGATCGCACCATCAAAGGAGTGGTATCTGGAGCCAGGTTGCTCGATTCGGATGAACTGATCGAGGTCATCAGTGGTGCACAGAATCCCGATACCGCATTTCTACGCTTGTTGCTCGGTTACTATACGCCAGATCTCAGCTCTCTTACGCCTGTAGGGTATAACTTGGCCTCATCGACGACAGATATGGTCTTGCCGTATCACGTTGCGCGAACCTACGTGATCAATGACTTTCCGCAAATGTATGTGCCCGAGACCTGGCAACTCAATCTCCTGGGTAGTATCCCGCCAAATGTGGCGCGCTACGCGATCTCCTACACATGGACGGTGGGCGATCCGACAATGGCTCTCCGCCAAGCAGAACGTGAAGCCAATAAGGTGGAGATGGAGACACTCAACCGGGCGTCTGGTCGTGGCACCCAGCGCATTATGACCCGTGAATACGCGGAGATGGAGTCCGCTCGGCAGACCGAATCTGATCTTACGACTGGTGAAGCCATCCTCAGGGGGATCGGCACCATTACTATCACTGCTGACAGCTCTGCGATCATCGATGAGTCCGAAACCTGGTTATACCGACAAGCGGGTATGTCCTATCTCAGCCTTCGCCGTGCAGATTGGCGACACGACGAAGGCTGGGCCGCCTCTTTACCCTTAGCGATCATCCCTCCCTATTTTGAGACGCACACCATCTCTACACGACAGGCGCAGTCGTTGTATCAGGCTCAGATTGCCTCGCCACTACAGGTTCCGGGTATTCTTCTCGGACGCGATGACCTCTCTGGTGCCCCTTTCTCATGGGATCCCTTCGAGCTCTACGCTCGCCAGATCATCACCTCGCCGATTGCGATCGTCCTGGGTCAGGTTGGAACCGGCAAATCCACCTTTTCCAAGCTGTTAGCACTGCGCGGGGCTGGTGTGCATGGGTATGGGTTCTTCGCTCTTGACCCGAAAGGCGAATACGCTGATACTGCACGCGAGCTCAACCTGCCCTACCTCATGCTTGCACCGGGCCAAACCCGTATCAACCCTCTAGATCTTGATAGTCCGAGCGCGAAGGCAACCATGTTGTCGATCTTGGCCTCATCGGTCATGGACCGCAATCCAAGCCCTGATGAAGCAGCAGCGATCGATAAGACAGCAGAATTGTTGCCCGAGGGTGCGACCCTTGCAGACGCAATAGACGTACTCCGCGCGGTGCCACCAGAGGTGAGTTACGCGATGGGCACGCCGACGAGACAGGATGCAATCCAACGCCTGATCCCCGTGGTTGCGGGATTGCAGCGATATCTCGGTTCAGGCCAGCTCGGAGGTCTGTTTGACGGAGAGACCTCCGTCGCGGTCAATCCGAAAGGGATGATCATCAATCTGTCTGAGGTGTTTCGCGAGCCAGCACTGTTCAAACCGGTGTCTAACGTCGTCGCGTTCTGGCTGCGCAATGCGATTTCACACCTAGAACAGCGGTCGTTCTTGATCGTTGACGAAGGCTGGGCAATCCTTGACAACCTGGCTGCGTTCTTGCAGACGACTACGAAGCTGTCACGTTCCTATGGAGTATCACTCGTCCTCACTATGCACGGACTCTCAGATGTGTTAGGCGCCGCGAATACCGGTACTGCTACGGCGGGTAAGTTGCAGACGATCATCGATGCAGTGCAGTCCGCATTCATCTTCTCAAACTCGGGTAACGAGATCGGTGTAATCGGTGAAACCTTTACACTCACGAACGCTGAGCGGAGCATTCTCAACCTCGAAGAGACATCGGGCAACTATCGAGGTCTCTTCCTCAGCCTGATAGGGAACCATCACTATCTTTGCCGCACCACGCTCGCGGAGGCAGATTCAGAGACGACCAACACCGACCAGAACATGTCGTCTACGCTGCAGACCCGACAGGGCACAAAACTACCCATCCTCCCAACGGAGAAGATTTTTTCGCCATGGGAGTAGTTCTCGTGCATATACATAGGGTGGCCCTCCGAATGTATCGCAAAAACTGGCCTATATAAGTTCATAGGGAAGAAAGGAGTTGACATGACACTCATCATGGCAACAATTATTGGAGCACTACCAGGGACAACTCAGATCACTACGATCATGAACTCGATCCAGACGTTTCTTAACAGTTTCGTTCTGATCCTCGGCCCAGTGGTGTTCTTGTTTGGACTGGTCGCACATGGTCTTGGATCGACGCACAACTCTCAGGGGATGTCCCAGTGGGGCACGCGCGCGATGAAGGCCGGTGCTGGGATCGTTATCGGCGCGGTGCTGTTGAACGTGCTCTTCAGTGTTCTCAAAGGACTTTAAGGGCAACCAGAGGGGTATAGCGCCGCATAAGGCGGGATAAGGAGGACGCGAGTCCGTGGGTTCATTCATCCTCAGTGTAATTATGAGCATTTTCCATGCAATTGGGACCGGCCTCGCCTGGGCATTTCTGGCTGAACTCAACCTAGTTCAGAGCTTTGCGGCTAATGACAAACTACCATTTGGCGGCAACTACCAAAATCTGCTTGGCTTTAACGCGCTTGTTATTCCCGGCATCGCAATGTTGGTGTTTCTGGTCTGGCTAGTTGCCAAGGGACTGACTGGTGGAAATTCCAAGGCCAGCACCGAGGACATGCTAAAACGGGTTGTGGGCGCGCTGGTGGTATCGTTCGCCCTCAGCCTTATCGTTGGCCCTATTCAAAGCTTGATCGGCGCACTCGACTCGACACTCATGAGCGTTGCGGGCCTCAGCTCTCATGGCCTCGCGACGACTTTTGGGATGATCGCAACGACGAGTGCTGTTGGAGGGATTGAGGATTCGATCTTCGTGTCGATCATCATCCTCGTACTCGGACTTATCCTCGCGGGCATTCTGATTCTAATATTGATTCTCGCCCACGCAGTGGTCTACATACTCATCTATTTCGCGCCATACCTAACACTGTTCCGTAAGGATGGCTTTCGTGAGGCAGTAGAGGGTGTCACTGCTGCTCTAGCTATGCCATTCATCATCACCTCAATCTTGGCTATCGGCATCGCCACGATGGGGGCGACCAGCGGTGGATTGGGCGTTCAGCCTATAACTGGCGCCTTAACTGGGACGATCGGTGGTCAGACGATTACACAAGCGATCTCATTGACGAGTGCTACCACGGGGCCGAGCGCAATCACTTACTTCTCCAACGCACTTGGCGGGCTTCTCATCCTCGGCGCTGCGGTGTTTCTTCCCAAGTTCATTCTTTCAATGGCGTTCCAAGCTGGTAACGCTATGCACGATGCCTTCCGCTCTGGCCATCAACAACTAGCCAGCACTGCTACGAATGCCGCGAAACCAGCAGCAGGTGGCAAACTACACCAACTGGCCGAGAAGGTGCACTCGAAAGTAACGGGTGGTGCTCAAGGGGATACCACCACAAGTACACCAGGCGACGCCGGAGCCGCAACGAGCCGGGGTCAACTCCACGATGCCGCGGCAACGAACAGTGGAAAGTCGCCGCCAAGTGGTGGTTCGCCCGGAGGCACCCCAGTCTCAGGGCCTACGAGTCCTGGCACTACATCTGGGACACCTAACGGTTCAGCATCTGTGGTAAGTGGTGTTAACCAACCACCCCAGTCTACGACTGATGCAACAGGA
>DAHXNM010000230.1 GCA_027365375.1 Ferrimicrobium sp.
ATCCTCATAGTCGGTGGGCAGATAGGTATCCACCAGTTGGTCGATCACTCTGGACAAGGAGGCGACGGTGAACTCCGCCAAATCCTCGCCTCCGAGAATCTCACGTCGGCGTTCGTAGATCACCTTGCGCTGCTCATCGAGGACCTTATCGTACTTGAGCACGTCCTTACGGATATCGGCGTTCTTCGCCTCCACCGCGCCTTGGGCACGCTCGATTGCGCGAGAGACCGTCTTGGCCTCGATAGGTTGATCCTCCGGGAATGCCTTACCCATCACCCAGTTCACGACGCCGCCCCCGGCGAAGAGCCGCATCAGCTCGTCCTCTAGCGAGAGATAGAACCGAGTCTCCCCAGGGTCACCCTGGCGACCAGCGCGACCACGTAGCTGATTGTCGATACGTCGAGACTCATGCCTCTCTGAGGCAATCACGTAGAGTCCACCAAGCGCCCTAACCTGTTCGGCCTCCTGTGCGCAGATCTGCGCATACTTCTCGCGAGCCTCTTGATAATGCTGTTGACCCTCATCGCTGTCGGGATCGACTCCGTTGTTTATCAGCTCTGAGAGCGCCAACCGATCCGGATTTCCCCCTAGAAGGATGTCGACACCACGCCCAGCCATATTGGTAGCCACTGTCACCCCATGGAGACGACCGGCTTGAGATACCACCTCCGCCTCAAGGGCATGTTGCTTGGCATTCAAAACGGCGTGAGGAATCGATCGTGCTCCTAGTAGCTTGGAGAGCAGCTCCGACTTTGCAACCGAGATCGTTCCCACAAGGATCGGCTGTCCCTTTTCGAAGCGGGCCTCGATGTCATCGACGATGGCGTTGAACTTCGCCTCCTCGGTCTTGAAGATCAGATCACCCTGGTCAGAACGCACGATAGGCTTATTAGTCGGGATAGGAACGACGGTCAACTTATAGGTGGAGGCAAACTCTGCGGCCTCGGTCTCTGCGGTACCCGTCATGCCGGATAGCTTGTCATAGAGCCGGAAGTAGTTCTGCAACGTCACCGTAGCCCAGGTGTGATTCTCCTCTTGGATGCGAACCCGTTCCTTGGCCTCAACCGCCTGATGGAGACCGTCGGACCAACGTCGACCCTCAAGAATTCTCCCGGTGAACTCGTCGACGATCTTCACCTCACCTCTATCAACGATGTAATCCTTATCTCGTTTGTAGAGATCCTTCGCTCGCAATGCCTGGTTCAACTGGTGCAGATAGGTCATCGCTGAGATGTCATAGAGGTTCTCGATCCCGAGTGCCTTCTCCACCTTGGCTATCCCATCCTCGGTGGTCATGACGATCTTCTTCTCTTCGTCGACCTCGTAATCGACCCCCTCCTTGAGGGTCCGCGCTACCCCAGCGAACTTGTAATAGAGTTCCGGAGACTGCTGAGACGGACCGGAGATGATCAACGGAGTACGCGCCTCGTCGATCAGAATAGAGTCGACCTCATCAACGATTGCGTAGGCATGTCCACGCTGGACCATGTCGTCTAGCGTCGTTGCCATATTGTCACGAAGATAGTCGAAGCCGAGCTCGGTGTTGGTGCCATAGGTCACGTCCCTGGCGTAGGCCTCGCGCTTGAGCTTGGCATCGCTGATGTCAGCGGTGACCCGTCCCACGCTGATTCCCAATCGATCGTAGATCTGAGTCATCCACACTGAGTCTCTAGCAGCAAGATACTCATTCACCGTTACCAGGTGAACGCCTTTGCCGGTGAGGGCATTGAGATATACCGGCAGAGTCGAGACCAACGTCTTGCCCTCACCGGTCTTCATCTCAGCGATCCAGCCGAAATGAAGCGCCATACCGCCCATCAGCTGTACGTCGTAATGGCGCTGCCCGATCGCACGTTTGGCGGCCTCACGGACGGTTGCAAACGCCTCGACCAAGAGATCCTCTAGCGTCTCTCCTGCATCCAATCGATCGCGAAACTCATCAGTCTTAGCCCTGAGTTCGTCATCACTCAGCAACTCGAACTCAGGTTCGAGCTCGTTGATCAGAGGAACGACGTCAGCGAGACGCTTGACCTTCTTGCCTTCACCAGTCTTTAAAACTCGATCGATTACACCCATATCAACTCCCGGTGGCTCCAAGCACTACAGCAGTCTAGCCTCCACCTACTATGAGGGTTCGACAGCCTCAGCCTGATCTATTAATCCAACAGAACCATCTCCGCGCCGATAGACAACGGCGGAACGATCCGTCAGCGAATTGATAAAAAGGTAGAACGAGTGCGATAGTAGCTCCATGTGCACCGCAGCCGTCTCTGGATCTAGCACCTCAAGCGCAAAAGCCTTCGAACGAACGATCTGGGGAACCTCATCAATGTGCGAGGGATCGACTGCCTTGTCAGGACGGTGATGTGGGTGGCTCCTGGCAAGTAGGCGACCCTTGAGCTTCTCCAGCTGATGAGCCAACTTATGCTCGGCACGGTCAAAGGCAGCCAACTCATCATCGGCCGATCCTTTGGCGCGCGCTACCGTGCTTGACAGCCGAAGCGTGATCTCTGCATGCACCTTATCGGCCTGCGCTGGATTTTGCGAGCGTTCGAAGAATACCTCTGCGCGATCTACCTCTCCAAGGTACTTACTAAGTCTATGAACCCGATCCTCGATCAGAGACTTGGATTCATCGCTAATCACACAGCCCTTGCAACGGTACTCAATCTGCATCTCGTCTTCTCCTTCCGCTTTTCAGCCCCTGTGCCGACCCAATACCCTTCAGAAGCGATCGCTACCTAAAGGTTTGCAAGTGAGGGGTCGACGTCGTCCTCGAAACACAGAGCACATCCTCTGGTCTACTTCGTTCCATCCGTCCACGAGGCGAGATACTCACGCTGGGCGGCGGTCAACTCATCGATGTCTACCTGCATCGAGGAGAGCTTGAGTTCGGCGACCGATGCATCGATGTCACTAGGGACATCGTAGACTCGTGCCGAGAGCTCACCTCGGTGAGCAACAAGCCACTCCACGCTCAAGGCCTGGTTGGCAAAGCTCATGTCCATCACCGACGCCGGGTGGCCCTCTGCTGCACTCAGATTGACAAGACGACCCTCGGCGATAACTTGAACTCTTCTGTCATTACCATCTTCGCCACGAACGAGGAACTCCTCCACCATAGGGCGAACCATCCGACGACGCTCACCGGTGGTCATAGCTGCAAGTCCGGCTAGATCTATCTCGACATCAAAATGGCCCGAGTTGGCGAGTACCGCTCCGTCCTTCATTACTCGAAAATGCTCGGGCCGCAACACGTCTCGATTACCGGTTACGGTGATAAAGATGTCGCCGATTTGAGCCGCCTGGGCCATCGGAAGCACCTGGAAGCCGTCCATGACCGCCTCAAGTGCAGGCAACGGTTGGATCTCGGTTACCACCACCTGCGCACCGAGGCCACGTGCCCGAGAGGCAACCCCTTTGCCACAATAGCCGTAGCCAGCTATCACGATAGTCTTGCCGGCCAGGAGCATATTGGTCGCTCGAATCACGCCATCGAGAGTCGACTGCCCGGTACCGTACCTGTTGTCAAACATATGCTTGGTGTTGGCGTCATTAACTGCAACAATCGGATATCCAAGAGAGCCAGCCTGCTCCATGGCACGTAGGCGAATGACGCCGGTCGTCGTCTCCTCTGTGCCAGCAAATATGCTCTCTACCTGTTCGGGACGCTCCCGATGCACCCTCGAAACGAGATCACAGCCATCATCCATGGTTACATGTGGCTTTGCATCGAGAACCGCGTCGATATGCGAGTAGTAGGTCGGTGTATCCTCACCACGACGTGCGAACACGGCGATACCGTCGTGTTTGACTAGTGATGCCGCCACATCATCCTGAGTCGACAGCGGATTAGATGCAGCGGCGACGACTTGCGCTCCTCCCGCCTGAAGCGTCCGGAGAAGATTGGCGGTCTCGGTAGTGATGTGCAGACAAGCTGCGATGGTCACGCCCTGAAGCGGCTTGGTACTCGCAAAACGATCACGAATTGAAGCAAGAACGGGCATCTGTCTATCGGCCCACAGGATTCGCTGCCGCCCCGCGTCCGCCTCACTGATGTCACTGATGTCGTACTCCACTATCTACCTCTCTCTAAATTTATGCCATTCAAATTATTTACGCCAGCGCCTTGGCAACGCAAACGTTGTTAGTCGTGTCATCTACTCTACCTGATGAGACGGGTACACCTATTGGTCGACAACCTATAGCAACTGGCCATCTCGCCCAGATAACGTCTATTTGACGGCAGATCCTGCTAGGAAACTTTTTACGTTGTCAAGCACCGTTATAGGGCCAGGGTCGAATCCAAGTCGTCTAGCAAGTGAAAGGGCAACGTAGTCCCCGATAAAGGTGAGGTCGAAGAGATTGGCCAACTCGCCGACACCATGAGCCCCAATCTCAATGCAGTGAGCGAACCGCGGGCCAATCGTCTCAGCCGCGAACTCGTATCGACGTGCAATCTGAGGATGTTCATAATCATGACGGAGAATAACGAGCGAGAGATCTCTAGCCAGCAACTCTGGATAGGCATCAAAGCCAGCGAGTTCATTATGACACGCCTCCGGATACACGGAGTAAAAGGCGGGCGCCTTGGCGTTCTCATTGATCTGTGCCTTCCACCGCATCGCCGCCACCTGGCCGAGTGGGCCAGAGGAGACGATGATAGGAACCGTGCCAGCGAGCTGCGAAGCGACTAGATCGGCGATCGAATCCGCCGAGTCAAGTTCAACCCGCCGTTCCTTGAGTCGCGTGATAGCGAGGTTGATCCATCCAGTTGCGCCTGGGAACAACCCGACCTGATCTAAGATACCAAGAACCGAGACCGATAGTGCGCCAAACGCCGCTCTCGGTTGTGGAATAGTTCCATCGACATGAACGACACAACCACCTCGGTCTCGCATGAGCTGATCCAGCTCGCCTCCGGAGGTAACGGCGACAGATTTGGCCCCGTGGTCGATCGCCCTAGAGACAACCTCAAGGGTCTCTTCCGTGTTTCCAGAGAAGGACACCGCAATGACTAGGGAATGCTCTCCAACGTAACTCGGCAGCTCATAGCCCTTAACGATCGTGATTGGGATCGGCATATACGGTGCGGCCGCAGCGATTGCCACATCTCCTGCGATGCCACTCCCACCCATGCCAACTACAACGACATGTTCAATGCGTTCTTTGTTCGGCAGGTCGCATACCGTAGAGATCTGCGAGAGAGCCATCTCCATCTGCTCTGGAAGCGCTCGCGTAGCCTCCCACATGCCTTGAGAATCGGCTTGCACTTAGGCATCCTCCCCTTGGTCAGTTGAGGGCCTCTCCGACGCAAGCGCCAGCAGGCGGACATGTTCGGCATCATCGACGATTACAGCCTCCTCGATCAAGAGGATTGGAATGTCGCCTTCGATGCGATATTTACGCTTGAGCCGTGGGTTATAGAGCAGGTTCTCGGCGTCAAGATACAGCAGCGGCTCGTGATCTACTGGGCATGCCAAGATAGCTACCAGCTCCGGTGAAAGCGTCATCGTACCTCCTCTGAGTCAGCCTTTGCCACCACCGCCAGAACCTCGTGAGAGCGACGCGACACCTCGTCGTCAGTAGCAGCTTCCAGGTTGAGACGCAACAATGGCTCAGTATTCGACGGGCGAAGGTTAAACCACCAATCTCCAAAATCGAGCGTCAGCCCATCGAGATGATCCACCTCGGCTCGCCCCTGATAGGCGTTCTCGACGAATTTGAGAACGCCGGCCGTATTCTGAACCTTGCTATTCACCTCGCCTGAGTCCGAGTATCGCTCGAGCGATACTCTCATCTCCGATAACGACGAGCCCTTTGTAGCCATCTCCTCGAGAACGGTAAGGGCCGCGATCATGCCAGAGTCTGCGCGGTAGTTATCGCGAAAGTAATAGTGGCCAGAGTGCTCGCCCCCAA
>DAHXNM010000241.1 GCA_027365375.1 Ferrimicrobium sp.
GTAGGGAATTGGGAGTGGGGGGGAGCCTGGGTCTCGCTGGCGTGTAATGGAGTTATGGCGGTAGCTGAGGCTCTGGAGGATGCGGAGATGACGGAGTGGTTCCTTTCAGCGCGCGAGCGGCTCGGGATGGAGATAGTCCTAACCGGAGGTGATGCCGTGCGTTCGTTGTTGAAGGGGTTGCGACAGGGAAAGTTGGTAGCGCTGGCGGTAGATCGAGACGTGAGTGGAACTGGGGAAATGGTTGACTTTCTTGGTGCACGAGTCCCTCTTTCTAGCGGCGCAGGAGTGCTCAGCGTGATGAGTGGTGTTCCGATCTATCCGGTTGGTACCTATCAGCGACGGTCCGGTCGTCAGGAGGTGAGGTTCTATCCCCCTATCTACCCACCGACTGAGGGTACGAGAGCAGACCGAGTCACTGAGGTGATGAGGCAGGTTACTGTTGCCATGGAGGCGATCGTAAAGGAGGAGCCGGGTCAGTGGCATAACTTCCAGGACTACGACACCAACACCGAACGAGGGACGGCGTGAAGATTGTCGAAGTCTCACCGTATGACCTAGGTGTGGCTGGTGGCGTACAAGCACAGGTGCTGGGGATCGCGGATAGCTTTCGATCGTTAGGCTGCGAAGTCAAGGTGCTTGGTGCTGGCAGTGGGAATGGCGCTGACTATTCGCTTGGGCGAACCTCGCGCTGGCGTGCTAATGGATCGATTGCGCCGGTAGTCCTCCTCCCTCGCATGCGACAGCTCACACCAATTTTACACTGGGCTGACGTCATCCACGTGCACGAACCTCTTACACCTATGGGTGGCGTCGCCATCCTCCGGTGGGCATATCTGCAGGGTAAGTTGGACCGACTCTGGGTTACCTTTCATCGAGATGGGGTCTCGAATGGCTACCAGCACTGGTCTAGCTGGTGGTCGTATCTTTTGCCGTCGATCGATCACCGTATTGCGGTCTCTCCTTTCGCAGCTAATACCGCAGAACTGGTTTCAGGAGACCGGCCTTCACAGATCCCTAACGGGGTAGCGATCGAGGACCGATTCGAACACAAGGCGACCGACGACATGCTCTACGGTCAGCGTGGTGTTCCTCGAGTGCTCTTTGTGGGGCGCCATGAGGAGCGTAAGGGCCTCGAGGTAGCGCTTCGAGCGCTGGCTGTGGTTGCCCAAGATATTGAACTCTTGGTGGTTGGCACCGGACCGCTGACCGCATCGCTCCAACGACAGTACCCAGATCATCGTGTGCGATGGTTGGGTGCGGTCGATCAAGCAGAGCTAGTGCAACTTTACCGGAGCGCTGATGCGCTAGTCGCTCCATCTATCGGCGGTGAGTCCTTCGGTGTTGTGCTGCTGGAGGCGATGGCAAATGGTGCTCCCGTGGTGGCGAGTGATATACCTGCCTATCGTTGGTTGACTCTAGATGGGGATAGCGGCCTGCTATTTCCACCGGGTGACAGCAATGCGTTGGCCAAGCTTTTAGTTGATCTGCTCGAAGATGCATCTGTTCATGCGAGATTGCGTGAGCGTGGCTATGCTCGTGTCCGCTCGTTTAGCTTCGCTGAGATTGGGCGGCGGTACCTAACCCTGTTTGAGGCTACCTGAACGGGTTACCCTGGTCGGGCTGTAGCTTTCGAGGCTGATAATGCCGATAGCAGTTGCGCGCTCGGGGTATTCTTCCTAGACCAGCCGGTAGATTGGTAGGAAAGATCGTGACTGTAGAGCTGATCGCAGTTACATGAAGATTGATAACTACAAGGATTGATAACTACGAGGATGGTGTCGAAGTGAACTCAGATAGGGTACTGGTTTGGGGATATGATTCTCCCAATGTGAGGGCAGCGCGGATGCGTCAAGTCATAGCCCGACTTGTTGTCGCATTTATCGTCTCTGCTGTTATCGCGGGAGTTGTTATCACGATCGCTCTTGGTGTGACAGGCGTGTTGTCGATCGAGGTAACAGTGATCTTAGGTGTCATAGTAGGTCTCTTGTCAACAGCGATAGCAACTGTCGTGGGGCCACGACGGCTTGGCAGTAGGCTCCCTTGGGTTGAGCCTGAGGAGCGAGACCGTAAGAGGATCGATACCCTCCTCTCCGGCCTCGGATTCCAGCTTGGGATCTCTGTCAGCAATGTAGCGGTGGTCGCCTATCCAATGGTCAACGGCGCCGTGCTCGAGCTGGGTCGAAAGGAGCCCGTGGTAGTGATAACTACCGGCGCGCTTCGTGAGTTGGAGACGATTGAGCTAGAGGCGCTGCTCGCGAGAGAGTTAGGTGAACTTCGTCTTGGACTCGTTGGCTTGAATGCAACCGTCGCCTATTGGGATAAGGTCTTCCACCGGGCGGGACGGCGTCTGAGCGATTGGCAGCGCGCTGAGGCGGTATTACTCGATCGTCTTGGGGTCTCAGTTACCCGTTACCCGCCTGCGATGGCTGCCGTTCTCGAGAAGGCAAAGTCGAGTCGCTCGATAACTTCGACCAGTCTCCCCGCTTGGCTCTGGCTATGCCCTGTTGGCGTCGCGGATCTCGATGCAGATCTTGCGCTGAGAGAACAACTTCTTCTCGACGAAATATGGACGATAGGTGCATCTTAGCGGTTTTGTAGTGGAACGAACTAGGCTGTGTACTAGGACGTAAGTGAGGAGGCGACGGTGGCTGAGTTGACAGAAGGAACTGCCCGGGTAAAGCGAGGGCTGGCGGAGATGTTGCGTGGTGGCGTGATCATGGACGTCGTCAACGCAGAGCAGGCGAAGATCGCTGAGGATGCCGGCGCTGTGGCCGTGATGGCCCTTGAGCGCGTGCCAGCCGACATTAGGCGTGATGGGGGAGTCGCTCGTATGAGTGATCCAGCGTTGATCCGCGAGATTCAAGACACAGTGACGATCCCGGTCATGGCCAAGGTGCGCATTGGACATTTTGCTGAAGCACAGATCCTCGAGGCGATGGAGGTTGACTACATTGACGAGAGTGAGGTGCTAACCCCAGCTGATGAGAGTTATCACGTTGATAAGTGGGCCTTTCAGGTCCCATTCGTCTGTGGGGCCACCAACCTGGGAGAGGCGCTACGGCGTATCTCGGAGGGGGCAGCGCTGATCCGATCAAAAGGTGAGGCAGGTACCGGTAACGTTGTGGAGGCCGTTCGCCACCTGCGATCTATAACTTCAGATCTTCGTGCGATCGCCGCAGCATCAGAACAAGAGTTGTTTGGATGGGCGAAGAGGCTTGCAGCTCCGTACGACCTGGTTGCCGAGATCCACGCTAACGGAGGACATCTCCCGGTTCCGCTTTTCTGCGCCGGTGGGATAGCAACGCCGGCCGATGCGAGCCTGGTAATGCAGCTCGGGGCAGAGGCTAATTTCGTAGGTTCGGGGATTTTTAAGAGCGGCGACCCGGCCAAACGTGCTCGTGCAATCGTTGAGGCCACTACGCACTATCAAGATCCAAAGACGCTTATCCGAGTTTCGGAGAATCTTGGTGAGGCTATGGTCGGTATCGAGATGGATGGTCTTGATCAGCATCTAGCTGATCGCGGCTGGTAGGAAGGTCCGTCTTTGACCCGAATCGGAGTCGTTGCCCTACAGGGTGATTTCTGCGAGCACCTCGATATGTTGGCTATGCTCGGGTGGCAGGGGGTTGCGGTGAAGCAGCCTGGCCAGCTTGAAGGGCTCGACGGCTTGATACTTCCCGGTGGGGAGTCAACGACCCAGTGTCTACTCCTAGAGGCCAGCGATCTGCGTATCCCAGTTGAAGCGGAGATTCATGCTGGGCTTCCTGTGCTTGGCACCTGTGCTGGGTTGATCATGCTCGCACGGACGGTTGTTGGTGGTCGCTTGGATCAATGGAGCTTTGGCGCTCTTGATGTCTCGGTTATTCGCAATGGATTTGGTCGCCAGGTTCGTTCATTCGAGGCTGATCTAGCTGTTCAAGGACTCGGTGAGACTATGCGTGCTGTGTTCATCAGGGCTCCTGCTATCACTGAGGTTGGTGAAAAGGTCAACACGCTCGCCTCGGTTGGTTATCGGTTCGCAGACGGTAGTGTTCGTGATGTGCCGGCGGTCGTCGCGCAAGGATCGATTGTGGCTACTTCATTTCATCCGGAGGTATCTAGAGATCCTCGCTTGCATGAGTTGGCTTTTCGCCGTTAGGCCAATCGGCTTTGGTCTGCTATCGTGAGTAGGTTGGAACGAAGAGAGGTATGTCATGTCGGGTCACTCAAAGTGGGCGACTATCAAGCACAAGAAGGGTGCACAAGATAAGGCTCGCGGCAAGCTCTTTGCGAAGTTGATTCGCCAAATTGAGGTAGCAGCGCGTGAGGGTGGCGGTGACCAAGGGTCTAACGCAAACCTTCGAGGCATGGTGCAGAAGGCTCGCGATAATTCGGTGCCGGTAGCTACCATCGATCGAGCAATCAAACGAGGTACTGGCGAGCTCGAAGGGGTGCGCTATGAAGCCATAACCTACGAGGGTTACGGCCCAGGTGGAGTGGCGGTTATGGTTGAGTGTCTCAGCGATAATCGAAACCGTACCGGCGCGGATGTGCGCTCAGCGTTTTCGAAGTCGGGTGGTTCCTTGGCCGAACCTGGAGCAGTCTCTTGGCAGTTTTCTCGGAAAGTCGTCATAGTCGTTGACGGAGATGTTCCCGAGGAGGAGCTGATGCTTGCCATCCTCAACGCCGGTGGTGAGGATCTCGTCCGAGTAGATGAGGACTGGCAGATAACCGCGCCTCCTAACACGTTGATGGAGCTGAAGTCGACGCTCGAGGAGGCGGGGTATACGATTCGTTCAGCAGAGGTGGAGTTAGTTCCCCAGTCGACGCTAGCGATCGACGACGCCAGCGAGGCGAAGAAGGTGCTTCGGCTCGTCGATGCGCTCGAGGATCTCGATGACGTCCAAAATGTTATTGCCAATTTTGACATTCCTGATGAGTTCTTTGAGGAGCTAGACGACTAGGTGCCCGAGTTACAGCTGGGTGATCTCGCTCCGGAATTCAGTCTGGTCGGCACCGGCGACCGGCCTTACCGGATTCGGGAGTTGGTGGGCAGTCCGGTGGTGCTCGCCTTCTACCCTGATGATTTTTCGCCAGTCTGTACCACCCAGCTTCGTGCCTACTCCGACAGCATCGACGACTTTACTACGCTTGGTGCGGTAATGCTTGGGATCTCACCGCAGTCGTTGAGCTCACACGAGTCCTTCTCTGAGCGATTGGGAATTCGGTTCCCACTACTGTGCGACGGGGACCGATCTGTTGCGAGGAGCTATGGGGTCTTGGGACCGCTTGGGTTTTATCGTCGATCGGTGTTCGTGCTCGACCGTGAGCAACGCATCAGCTATCGCCATGTGTCGCGAGCTGGTTTAACCTTCCGCAGCTCTGATGAGTTGTTGCGCGCAGTCCAGGAGGCGGTCGATGATTCAACCGGACGGTCACCCGACCTCGCATAACACAGGTATCGGATTATCGATCATATGTATTAGTTTGGTAGCATGCTAACGTCGATAGGTGTGCAGAAGGTGATTGACTCTCTGATTACGGAGATGGCCAAGGTGTTGCCTCTGCGGACATCCGCGGGGCGGTTGGGATGACGGTAGTGCTTGGGGTTGATCCTGGTTTGAAACGGGTCGGCTACTCGGTGCTTGAGCAGACTAATTCGGGCATCGGACTTAAATGCGCAGGTCTGATAGCCACTGACCCATCGGTTCCACTAGGTGAGCGACTTGCAGATATTTTTGGCTCAGTTGATGATATTATTCGTGAATACCGACCCTCGCAGCTGGTGTTGGAACGGATTCTGTTCGCAAAGAATGTGACTTCGGCACTTCTGGTAGCGCAAGCCGTTGGGGTTATCAAGCTGGCCGGTGCCCGACATGGGTTGGAGGCTAGCGAGATAGGTGCAAACCAGGTTAAACTCGCGCTCTCTGGCGATGGCCATGCCTCCAAGGCGCAGATGAAGAAGATGGTGGTGCTGTTGTTGGGATTGCACAGGGCTCCGGAGCCAGCGGATGTGTCTGATGCTATCGCGATTGCATATGCACATCTCTCCGGTGATTGGAGTAGATCATGATAGGTTTTTTGGCCGGTATCGTGCAGGGTATTGCTCCTCCTTGTGTGGTTGTGCGCGTTGGTGGTGTTGGTTATGAGGTTGCGTTGTCGACTGCACAGCTATCACGCTTGACGCCTGGGGATGATATCGAACTCTCCATACGCACTATCGTTCGAGCCGATGCGATCACCCTTTATGGTTTTGCTGACGCACTTGAGCGTTCACTCTTTGACGAGTTACTGAAGGTCCAGGGTGTGGGACCAAGTGTGGCGCTTGGCATGCTGTCCGCCCTTGGTGTTCAGCGCTGTTATGAGGCTGTAGCAAGTGAGGATCTAGCACTCTTGAAGAGTGCTCCGGGAGTCGGCGAGAAGACGGCACGGCGCATCATCGTAGATCTTGGTGCCGCTGCACGACGATCAGGGGTCCCTCTTACCGCTTTGGCAGCTCGTTCTGAAGTGCGAGAGGCGCTGCTCGGGCTCGGCTTTCGTGCGAGCGAGTGCGAGCCAGTGCTCAGTCGTATCCCTGCCGATCTCGGCCTTGAGGATGCGCTCAAGTGGTCATTGAAGGAGTTACAAAATTGAGTCCACGTAGAGAGGTGCTAGGAGGTGACCTTCGCAGCGAGGTCAACGTTGAAAAGAATTTGATCGATACCTACGATGCGCAGGTTGATTCGGCGCTTCGACCCTCTCTTCTCGATGAGTTTGTCGGACAAAGCGAACTGAAATCGCAACTGCGTGTCGTCTTGCAGGCAGCGGAGTCGCGTGGCGAACCACCAGACCATCTCTTGTTTGCAGGTCCACCAGGGCTTGGCAAGACTTCGCTCGCCTTTATAGTCGCTGAGGAACTTGGACGAGGGATCAGGGTGACCTCGGGGCCAGCACTTGGCCGTGTTGGAGATTTAGCTGCCTTGCTGTCGGACCTTAAGGCCGGTGATGTGCTCTTCATCGATGAGATCCATCGCCTTCCTCGCCCAGTGGAGGAACTTCTGTATATTGCTATGGAGGATTTTCGGCTGGATGTGGTGATCGGAAAGGGGCCAGGAGCGAGGACGTTGCGGCTGGAGATACCGCGGTTTACGCTGGTAGGGGCTACGACTCGTTCGGGAATGGTGTCTGGGCCTCTTCGGGATCGGTTCGGCTATTCGTATCGACTCGACTATTACGGGGATGAGGAGTTGCGCAAGGTCGTATTGCGTTCCGCTAATTTGATGCACATGCAGCTGACCCAGGCTGCTGCCGATGAGATAGCCTCACGTTCTCGAGGGACGCCGCGACTCGCCAACCGACACCTCCGACGTGTACGTGACTACGCAGAGGTGGAGGGTATCGCAAAGATCACCGACGAGCTTGCTTCAGATGCGCTCGCGCTGTTTGGCGTTGACAAACTGGGGCTTGACAAGGTCGATCTTGAGATTTTGCGTGTGTTGTGTGAGCGCTTTACCGGTCGGCCGGTCGGTTTGAGCTCTATCGCCGTAAGCGTCCATGAAGATGCTGGCACGTTAGAGGAGGTCTATGAACCCTTCCTCATCCAACGAGGCCTTCTGTTGCGAACCCAGCGTGGGCGACTGGCAACCGATCGTGCCTATCATCACCTTGGTTATCCACCGCCATCTGCGGAGGGCCAAAACGTTTGACCAAAAACGGGCACGCTACTGATACCGCTAAGCACTCCTTAGCGTAGTTTCAGCCAGTGCTACAACAGCAGTAGAGGTCATCTCTATCAATCCCGCATAGTCGAGCATGCGTAGCCATGAGTGCGGATACACCGATAAAAAGAACCGGCAAGAACCAAGCTCTCTTCTGTTGTCTGGCGTGTTGCCATACCGAGAACGCAGACCTGAATGTGGCTAAAGGTCTGATTACCCCGTGGCTTGCGCTCACGATAAGTAGAGGGACGCCGCATGTCGAGTCTAACAAGACACATGACCCCGACCCAGTGAGGCGCACTACCAGATCTCAAGCCTCGCAAGAGGTACAGGGAGCCGCGTCTGAAAGGGCGGGGACGTCACTGCCTAGTCACAGTGCGAAGTGCGCCTGGTGATATTCCCAGTAGACGTTTCACCTGGCGCGTCATGGTGGCTTGGTCGTAAAATCCACAGCTTAGTGCGACGTCAGCTAGTGGGATTGTGCTGTTGACGACTCGATGAAAGGCCTCTTCGACTCGCACGCGGATAATTAGTTGCTGAGGCGATAAGCCCAGTAGACGTTGCATTCGACGCCCGAGTAGTTCAGGACTCATATTCGCATTTGCGGCTAACTCAGCGACCGTGAGAGGTTCTCCAAAGTGCTCGTGGATATGGAGAACTACGCCCTCTAGCTCATATATTCCCGCCCGATCCACCGGTGACTGCTCGTCTACCGAAGCCGCCGCTATGGCTTTTTGCGATCCATCCGTTCCAATTAGTAGGCTTTTGTTGGTGACATACCAGCCGAGGTTGCCATCTGGTCGAGTGACGAGTTCGAGTTGACGGAGCATCGGTCGCCTGCTTCGCAATAGAACGGCATCTTGTGCTTCGTAGGACGCCGCGAGTTCTGGAGCGAACAGATCAGCTGCCCTCTTGCCGCAAACTGCCGCGGGCGACTTGCACGCTGCCCGTTCGGCGAAGGCTTGATTCACGACCAGATAACGACCGTCGATTCCCTTCAGGCTGAACATCACATGCGGCAGGCCCTCGAAGAGGCTCATGAGCGGATCGGCCATAAGGGGCAACATTCAAGAGATTGTATTGCATTCCGGCCCTTTTGGGGTAGATCGGCACAAGACAGCGGGTTAAATGCCAGCCACAATGATAGAGGAAGCAGTTATTCAGCGTCGCTAAGCGCCGCCTAGGGTCTCAACGGGAGTGTATGTTATGGTACAAGATGATACTCAGGCGATCGATCAAGTCGAGCGTCTCGCCAGCGAGCTTCTTGCCTCTGCTAGCAGTGGCCAAGGGTTCATCGAACGACTCCGTAGCGCTCGAATCTCGCGCCTTCTCAATGATCCTGAGGGGCTTGACTTTATCCTGGCGCTAACCGACGAGGTTCTGCGAATTCGCA
>DAHXNM010000079.1 GCA_027365375.1 Ferrimicrobium sp.
AGCCCATGGTGGGCACTACGTGTTCGTGCGCCCCTCACCAACTGACCTGGATGCGCTCTCCGAGCTAATTGAGCACGGCAAACTCCAAGTCGAGATCCAGGAGCACTTCGCGCTCGCCAATGCCAAGGATGCCTTTGCCACCTCCATGGAGGGCCACGTTCGCGGGAAGCTCGTAATCGACATAGGAGATCTCTAGAAGGATGGTTGTCGCACTCATAGACGATGTCATGGTCTCTGCTCACCTAGACGCAAGAGTGGCTAACGGTGCAATAGAACATGCCCTCCGGGAGTACAACACAGGAACACTTCTTGCTCCAGCCCGACTCCAAAGCCCGCTAGGAGAGGGTTCGTTGGTTTTTACTAGTGCGTCATTTAGCCAAGGTTACGGCTTCCGTGCCTATGACACCTTTCCAACCCAAAGTGACGATCAGCTGACGGTCGTCTGGGATCGTGATGGCAACTTAGTGGCCATAGTGGTCGGACCGGAGCTCGGACGACGGCGGACCGGGGCTCTTGGTGCCTCTGCCGCCGTACGGCTGACCTCCGTAAGCCAGAAGTTGGTCGCAGGGGTGCTTGGCGCAGGTGCGCAGGCATTTGCACAACTATGGGCGATCTCAGCCGTGCGGTCTATCGAAGAGATTCGCTCGTATCGGCGAGACCCGGTAGCCAATACCGACTTTGCCGGGCGCGTGCAGACCGAACTCGGACTCGCCGCCCACCCAGTTAAGAGTCCAGAGGCTGCATGCAAAGACGTCGATCTCCTCATCATCGCCACAGGAGCATCAAGAGCGGTGATAGATGATGCATGGATAAGCGAAACCTGCACGATCTTCACTCTCGGCTCCAAGCGACGTGACGCCTCTGAATTGCCCGAGGCACTCTACCGACGAGCCAAGTTGATCACATCTGACTCGGTGGCACAGCTGGCTGATGAGGGCAGCGATTCGATTGTCGACCCGGCCCAGGTGGTTCCGCTCTCAGACCTGCAGGCACACACTGGTTGGACCGCCTACGAGCCCGAAAAAGAGACCCCCATGAGTGGCATACAGCTCTACCTTTCGACAGGTCTTGCTGGCACCGAGCTCTTCGTTGTTCAAGCGCTGCTAGCGCAAATCACGAAGAACGAGTAATCACAAGAATACCGGCAACTGCTAGCACAGTCGGGCCACCGATGCTCAATCGTGTTAGTGTTAGAAAAGAGCCGACCAAGGCGTCCCCCAAACACCCCAGTCGACTCGGTATGAGATGTATCATAGTCCAAAGTGACTACAGACACAAATTCAGCCATAAAGCAGGGTGCGCACAGCCAAGACTCAGTATCGGAGATCGCAGACTCACCTGTTCTGGCGTGCTTGGAGTAGAGCCACTGTTCACATCGCCGCGGCAGACGATATACCTCTCACCCACGATGTGATAGCCGGTTGGCACTCCGATAAACTTCGAACCCGATTGAGCGAAACAAACTATCGACGCCCCCTTCGGCGGCTAGCCTGAATGTGTGAACAACGACGAACGCCAACCGGCACCCCGGTGGGTTACCGATCACGAAAGCGGACATTCGGAATGGTACGTTCAACGCTTTCGTAGCCTTGCCGCGCAAGGTGCAGACCTCGACGGAGAGGCACGGTTTCTAGATGTACTTCTTCCGCGACATGCGCGCGTTCTCGACGCCGGGTGCGGACCAGGTCGCGTCGGTGCCGCTCTGTTCGAGCGTGGTCATAGCGTGGTAGGTGTCGACATCGACCCTGTTCTCCTCGCTGCCGCTGAGGAGGATCATCCCGGCCCAGTCTGGTTCCAAGCTGACCTCGCCACCCTGGATCTCACCGCAGTTGGCGAGCCCGACCCATTTGATGCCGCCATCGTCGCAGGGAACGTCATGACCTTCCTTGCAGTTGGTACTGGATCTCAGGTCTTACGACGAATCGCAGCCCATTTGAAGCCGGGGGCACCGATCGCCGTAGGTTTTGGTCGCGATCGCGGCTATGACCTCTCCACCTTCGATCACGACACCCAAGAAGCCGACCTCACGCTCGAACATCGGTTTGCAACCTGGGACCTACGTCCGTGGACGACAGCATCCGACTTCGCCGTCTCGGTACTTCGAACACCTTGATACCGATGAGGATACAACCAAGATCCAACTGGAGTGGTAGGGTAAAGTCATGGCAGGTGATCGTTATGGTGGCAAGGGTTCTAGTTCGAGAGCTGGACAACCCGGATCTCCAGCAGTTCCGCTGGTGCTTGGCATCGTCGCGGCTATTTGGATAGTCGGCGGCGTAGCTCTTGGACTTTACGTTCACGGATCTTGGCGATACATACCTGCAATCTTTGCCTGCGGTATCGGTATCCTCTTTCTACGTTCAGCAGCCGGTGCCTATGTTCAAAGGCTCAAATCCTAGCTACGTACAAGAACGTCGATCATGGAGATCCCAACCAGCTACGGTGGTTGATCCGACCTCGCGATTTAGGAACCCTCCAGCGGTAGTTGTGCCGGTTTGGGCATGGTCGTGCTCAAACCCGGCCAGCTTTTTATTTGCCAAACTCGCGCGGTCACGATGGCGCGCAATCACGATGGTAGAATTGTGGCTCGATGGATAGACCGCGTTACCTTGCCATTGCACGCAATCCAGATAGCTCCTCTGCATTAGGTTACCTAATGATGATCCCAGTCGACGGTGGGATAGTCGTCAAGACCTCGGATACCTGGCCGCGCACCAAGGCGCTCTACTGTCATCCAGTCTCAATGGCTGATTGGCCCGAGAACCCAGAACTAGTGGCAGAGATTGCGCTCCTCTCGTGCGCCCGCAGGGGAGCTGCGATCGACATCGTGGTCGATCGAGCGAGAGAAAATCGCTCCCAACTCGTCTTCACGGTCGCGCGTGGGCGCGAGATGATCTTCTGGCAGTCACCAAGGACGCAACGCCAGGCTAGACCAAAGGGTTCGATCCCTCAAGCAAGAGCGCGTGGAGTGACGGAGGTGCCGATTACTGTCGACACTCGCGAGCACTATCCGTACCAATTTCGCAATCGATCGGTCATCACCGAGCGCCGAGCGTTGTCCTGTGGAGATTATGGTATCTACCTTGATGATGAACTCTA
Organism: Ferrimicrobium sp.; assembly: GCA_027365375.1. Lineage (GTDB taxonomy): Bacteria > Actinomycetota > Acidimicrobiia > Acidimicrobiales > Acidimicrobiaceae > Ferrimicrobium. The sequence continues at coordinate 3,100 of DAHXNM010000079.1, forward strand.
TGCCGCCGTAGAGCGAAAGACTCTTGACGACCTCATTGGCAGTCTGTCAAGCAACCGCCTTCGGTATGCAATCGGTCAGCTCGCTGCTCTTCCGCACGCTGCCGTGGTCGTGGAGGCTCGCTACTCCGCGATTCTCCAATCGAGCTTCATGCGCCCTGCGCTCATCTTTGACGCTATCGCCGACTACGCGTTACGCTGGCCCGAGGTCCCGGTCGTCTTCTGTGAGAATAGAAAGCTCGCTGAAGAGTGGACCTACCGTTATTTGGCCGGTGCCTACCACCTCGCCATCGAACCATCGACTCCTGTAGAGTCCACGCCGACTCAACCCAGCGCCACCCCGGCAGCGATTCGCCAATGGGCTAGTGCACATGACATCGAAGTATTTTGAACTTCAAAATAGAGGACCATATCTAAATCATAATAACAAATATTCAAACTTGTTTTGGATTTGTGACTTTTTCCTAATGAAAGTCAACTTGTCCTGTAAATCGTAAAGACTATTAATTAACAATGAATCAT
>DAHXNM010000255.1 GCA_027365375.1 Ferrimicrobium sp.
CGGCCCAAGCACGACGGCCACCGCTCTGACATCGCTCACGACTGGCGCAACCCCAGCTGAGCATGGGGTGCTTGGGTATCGCGTGCGTCTAGGCACTCATGCGATCTTGAATACCTTGCGTTGGAGCTCCTCGGAGCGTGAGGTGGCTCCGCCGATTCCGATGGACTTCCAGCCGGTGCCGCCGTTCTGTGGGGAGAACCCAGCGGTGGTGACTAAGTACCTTTTCGCCAAAACTGGTTTTACTCAGGTTCACCTTCGTGGTGGCAGACTCCGCTACTGGCACGCGATGTCGAGTATTGTCGAAAAAATCATGAGTGCAATCAAGGAGGGTGAGCCTCTCATCTTTGCCTACTACGACGGCATCGACACCGTAGCCCACGAGTTCGGTCTTGGTGATGCCTATGAGCGTGAGCTGACGATGGTTGATAGCTTGATAGGCATGTTGGTAGATCTACTTCCAGTGCGGACAGCGCTGGTTATCACCGCAGATCATGGACAGGTGGAGGTACTCGAACCGCCAATTCGGATCGATGCCGAGGCGATGTCGCTCGTTAAACTCCTCTCGGGTGAGGGACGTTTTCGGTGGCTGCACTGCCAACAAGGGGCTGGCGACAGGGTGGCTGAGATGGTGTCGGAGTGCTATCGCGACGTCGCTCGGGTGTTGGTTCGCGATGAACTGGTGGAGCTGGGAGTCTTTGGAGGGGTACCTTCACGTTCGGTGTTGGCGCGAGTTGGCGATGTTGCGATCGTTCCAACTAGCGCAGTGAGTTTTTATGATCCAGACGATGTCGGTGCCTTACAGCTGATATGTCGACATGGCGGATTAACGGCTGATGAGATGATTATTCCAATCCTGACCTTTGCCAGCTAGGCTTTTTATCATTGTTGTGGGTCTTAGATGCCCTGGATCGGAGGACGCAGATGTCAGAGGAACCTAAGGATGCTAACGTATTTTTGTCGGGTGTAGCTGCTAACGACAGTGGCGCCAAAGACGACGGTGCCAAAGACGACGGTGCTAGCATTGAGTCGGGCTCCGAGTTGGTCATGTCGCCAGCGAAGGTGCTGCGGATAGGATCGATGATACGCGCACTTCTCGAAGAGGTGAAGGCGGCGCCTCTTGATATCAGCTCACGCACTCGCCTTGCTGAGATCTACGATACATCTGTGGCAGAGCTTGGAGGTGTGATGTCCGAGGACCTCACCGAGGAGCTGAAGGGTTTCGCGCCAGCGTTTCGAGGAGGTGAGGTACCGTCCGAAGCGGAACTAAGGATAGCACAGGCTCAGCTGGTCGGTTGGCTTGAGGGACTTTTCCATGGAATACAGGCGACACTAATGGCGCAACAGATGGACTCTCGTACTCAGTTGCAGGAGCTTCGTGCTCGTGGCCTTCCTCAAGGGTCGCAGGCACCCGGGAACTATCTATGACACTCGACGCTGTTGTGGTCGCGATTGGTAGCGATCATGCGGGATATCGTTTAAAGAGCAAGGTGGGTGGCTACCTGGCTGACCAAGGGGCGGTGGTGCTCGACTTTGGTACTGCATCTGAGGAGCCGGTCGACTACCCACTATTTTGCGAACCGGTAGCTCGTGCAGTAGCCACCGGCGCCGCCTCACTAGGTGTCGTAGTAGGAGGATCGGGGCAAGGGGAACAGATTGTAGCGAATAAAGTGATTGGTGTTCGTGCAGCGTTGTGTTGGAACGAGCTTGGCGCCCGGTTGGCACGCGCCCACAACGACGCGAACGTACTTGCGTTAGGGGCTCGGTTACTCGGTGATGACCTCGCTATCGCAGTGCTGGAGGCCTTTATGGGAGGCGCCTTCGAGGGAGGGCGACATTCACGGCGGGTCGCCCAGATCCGTCAGGTTGAAGAGGGAGCGTCGTACATACCAGATGCGTTTGCGTAGACCAACACGTCCAACTTTGCTTGTCGGGATCGTTGGGGCAGTAGTCGTCCTGATTGCTGCGCTCATTGTTGCCAATCGGGGGGCGGGAGTGCCTGCCCGCTTGAGTATTCCGACTGCCACCACCGTGCCCGGACAGAGTCCTGAGAGCGTTTCGATCCCACCTCGACAGTCGCAAGTTAGTGGGTCTAATATACGTGGAGTTGGAGAGTACTCGACGACGGTCACTGAGGCTGGAAGGACGCTTTGCGTACCCACTACAGGGGCTTGTTCGACCAGAAGTTATCTACTACATGTCTACTATCCGTCGATGCAGCGGACGAAGAGTTCGCCAATAGTTGATGCGACTGCGGCCACCTCAGGTTCCCCGTATCCGCTGGTTGTCTTCGCGGCCGGTTTTAATGTCGATCCTTCTAACTACCTTCCGCTTATCAGTGGATGGGTTCACAGCGGGTATGTAGTTGCGGCACCGCGTTTCCCATTGTCATCGGCTTGGGCGATTAGCCACTACGGAGTTAACCTGTCTGATATAAAGCTTTCTGATGCGTTTGAGTCAGATATGTTGAACCAACCAGGAGACATGCAGGCGGCCATCGCCGAGGTTACCCTGTTGAACCAAAATCCGTCTGTACCCCTCAATGGGCTGGTGAACACGAACGACATTGCAGCGGCCGGGCAGAGTGACGGTGGGGATACCGCTCTTGCTTTTGCAGATAATTCTTGCTGTCGTGACCCTGCCCTGAAGGCAGCCATTGTTCTATCAGGTGCTGAGTTCTCCCCCTACCGAGGTGAGTACTTTCCTTCGCCAGCGATTCCATTGATGGTAGCGCAGGGAACAGCGGACACCGTCAACCCGCCTCAGCTATCTGCCCAGATCTATGCTCAAGCGCCAGCGCCAAAGTTGTATCTTCAGCTTCTTGGTGCCGATCACCTCGAGGCCTATACCGAGGTAAACACCTATGAGCAGGCGGTATTAAAAACTTCGTTGGCCTTTCTCGCCACCTATCTAAGGGATGCTCCTGCGTCGGTGACCGATCTAGCAACGGTTGGCAATATTGCAAGTGTCGCCAGTGAGTCAGCTGATCTCTCGTGATCAATCCATGGATGATAGGCGAGATCGATACCTACCAAGAGGGGTCATTAAACGTCGTCGTTAAGGATGTGCTCGATGTCAAAGGTTATCCGACTACGTCAGGGTCCAGACTGGTGGCAGCTACCATAGCACCGGCTAGCCAAGATAGCTCGGTGGTAGCCCGATTGCGCGCAAGCGGTGTGCATCTGCGAGGTAAGGCCAATCTTGTCGAGTTCGCGTTTGGCGTGCATGGCATCAACCCATGGTATGGGACTCCACGGAATCCGGTGTCGAGCGATCTTCTTCCTGGTGGGTCATCGTCGGGGTCAGCAGTCGCGGTTGCCCTAGGTGAGGCGGAGGTCGGTATCGGCACAGATACCGGGGGTTCGGTTCGCATACCTGCAGCGTGCTGTGGGGTTATCGGACTCAAGCCTACTTATGGCTTGATTGACGAGACTGGTTGTGCACCGTTGGCGCCAAGCCTTGATACCATTGGTGTGTTGGCGCGCACCCTCGCCGACCTAACGGATGGTTTTCATGGTATCGGTGGTGTTTTAGAGGGTCCGGCTCCCAGTTGGATTGGACAGGTCAGTATTGGTGTTCCAGAGTTTGATGATGTCGTCACCGAGGTGCTTCGAGGGATAGATATTCCGGTGCATTCGGTAACCGACCTTAACCTCGATGAACTCTGGCACGAGGGCAACACTGTACTCTTGTTCGAGGCGTATCGACAGCTCCATCACTACCTCGGCGAAGCTCATCGTCTGGATCCTCGAGGTCTATCGCGCCTCCGCGGTGCTGAGAAATTAACTGACGACATCTATCTAGAGGCACTTCGATATCGAGACAGCTCACGAGAGCGTGCTTTTCGTTCCTTGGGCATGGGCGAGGGCATACTTGCCTTGCCCACGATGGGAGTACAGGTGCCGGAGCTGGCCCATTTCGATTTGACGTACATGAATAGGCTGACGCTACCCTTTAACTTTCTAGGATTTCCCGCACTTTCCCTTCCAGTTCGCGTGGGGCCACTTGGTCTGCAGGGCAAAGGGGTGAACGGCGTGGTTCCATTCTCATTGCAGCTTGTCGCGGTCGACCATAGAGAATCACAGCTTCTGTTGGTGGCAGACAAGATACATGAGCGCTTTGGTGCACGCCAAGCTGACTTGGGTAATACCAACGATCAGCACTAACCTAGTCGTTGGTTAGGCATCAGTCTCGTTGCGCATCGCGTTAATAAGGAGGTCGGCACGGTGATCAGGTTGCAGCATCTCTTGGGCGGCAGGTGGTTAGATGGTGAAGGTGAAGGTACGCTGCTGCGAGATCCAGCAACAGCCATTCCGATAGCGTCAACGTCGGCGGTAGGGATCGATCTTGCCGAGCCGATGGATTGGGCTCGTCGCGTCGGAGGCGCCCAGCTGCGAGCGATGACCTTTGCCGAGCGCGCTGAGCTTCTATCGAGTTTTGCAGAGAAGCTTCGGGAGCAGCGTCCCGCCTATTATGACGCTGTTCTCGCGAATATGGGAGCAAATAAGCGTGATGCGGTATACGACGTTGACGGGGCGATTGCGGTGCTTCGCTACTACGCGAGCCTTGGTCGAGAGCTGGGTGATCGGCGTACTTTAATCGAGGCAGGCGCTGATCAGATGACGCGTTCAGAGGAGTTCCGGGTCGCTCATCTTCTGACGCCACGGCATGGTATCGCCATCGGTATCAACGCCTTCAACTTTCCAGCCTGGGGTATGTTTGAAAAGGTGGCTACCGCGACTCTCGCGGGGATGCCATCGCTAGCCAAGCCAGCCACCCAGACGGCGTTGGTCGCCTACCTCATGGTGCGCGATCTCCAAGAGGCGAATTTGATTCCTGAAGGAGTGTTGTCGCTTTTGACCTCTGGCGGACGCGAGCTAGTGGAGTTGACACAGGAGGAGGATACACTTGCCTTTACTGGCTCTGCTGACACTGCCTTGATGCTACGGTCGAATCGAACACTGCTTGCTCGAGGGGCTCGTTTCAACGCCGAGGCGGACTCCTTGAATGCGATCCTTGCCCTCCCAGACCTTAGTGAGTCATCGTCCTCTATCGAGAACTTGGTCGACTCTGTCGTGGCAGAGATGACGATTAAAGCCGGTCAGAAGTGTACCGCCATTCGACGGGTTATCGTTCCTCAGCATCTCGTCGAATCGGTTACTGAACGACTTGGTGCCAGGCTGAGTTCTCTGAAGATCGGTGATGCTCGGAATCCAAGCGTTGATATGGGCCCTCTTGTCTCGCGCTCTCAGCAGGAGGCGGTTATCGCAGGGGCGGCTTTGCTAGCACAGGAGGGCAAACCCGTACTTGGAGGCGCTGGTTCGGTTGAGTTCGTCGACGTTGATCCACAGGTTGCCGCGGTTGTTGCGCCGACGCTTATCCAGATTGATGATCCAGATTCTGCAAAACTCGTTCATGAACTCGAAGTCTTTGGTCCGTGTGTGGCGGTGATTGGCTATCGAGGGTTGGACGAGGGTATCGGTCTGGTCAGGAGAGGTCGAGGTTCGTTGGTTGCCACTGTCGTCACCGACGACGATGCCGCTTTTGCCGACAGCGCGGTCTCCTTGGGTTCGTTGCACGGTCGAATCGCACATCTAACCCACGACAGCGCAGCTGAAAATCCTGGCCATGGTGTAGTTATGCCCCAAGGTATTCATGGCGGTCCCGGTAGGGCTGGAGGGGGTGAGGAGTTGGGGGGCCTTCGGGCGCTCAATTTTTACCATCAACGTACCGCTATTCAAGCTGAAGTTCGGGTGCTCGACGCACTACGTAATCTTTCGGCGGAGATTGGCTGACAAGATGCCACTGTGGCTAAGACTATGACGACCGCCTCGATTGTGCTCTAAACTAATCAGGTATGGGTGAGGAGAGTGCCATCAGTGGCGTGCAGAAGATAGCACAGGATCAGGCTGGTAACGGCGATCCAGGTTCACAGGCTCCTGTGGAGAGTCCGGATATCGCTATCGAGATTATCGATATTGACGGGATCTGTGGCGTCTACTGACAACAATGTCGGAGGTGTGGGGTCGCCGACACGCTCCTTTTGCGAGATGCGACTTCGATGGTCAGCTGATGTGCAGATCCGTAGCGAGCGTTTTGGAGCGGTCGCCTACCATAGCAAAGCGCAGCGCCTCATGCTGATACAATCGACGGTGGTGACACAGCTGGCCAATCTACTCATTGGTAACAAACCAGCCTGGCTTGAACTAGCCGATCTTGGTTATGACGGTGATAAGCTCGAGCAACTTTTGAATCAGTTATACAAGGAGGCGGTGGTTGAGATCGTTGATGATCCAGGCACTCCGACGGTTGGACGCGTTCATCTCAGTGAGGATGTGCCAGGGTGAACATGTTGCGTGACTCCCTGATCGAGGGCTTATCATCGCCCCTCTGTCTCACATGGGAGTTGACGTGGGCTTGTAATCTCTCTTGTCGACATTGCCTATCAGCATCTGGGGTGCCAGACCCGCGCGA
>DAHXNM010000258.1 GCA_027365375.1 Ferrimicrobium sp.
ATAGGCGTTGGAGTTGATGTATCGCTGATCATGAATGTCAATCACACACTCGATAGCAGCCGAAAACAGCGGCGACCGACTGCGGGCAGCTTCGCCTTCGAGAAGATCGTAGTGCAACTCGCCTCCAGCGGTTCGAATCAGTTCAAACTCGCCCAGCAAGCCGTTGGCCTCATTGCGGTCACGAAATCCAGCGAGGATAGGTGCAACAACCGTCGGCTCGTCCACGGTCGCCCCAAGTTCGTCATAGGCTGCCAGTGCACGGTCATTCAAAAGTGCGAGCTTGACCATCATCTCGCTAAAGGCTCGCGACGTACACTGGCTTGCAAATAAAACAAGAAACTTCCAGAGTTCGGGATCGAGCCTAAGTGGGACATAGAGAGGTGAATCCGGGCGCAGCAGTGAGGCAAGGCCACTGGTGACCAACGAGGGTTCATTGAGTGGAATAGCAAGCGCTGGTGACAACCAGCCTGCATTCCCCCAGCTCGAACCGGCTGCCACATCAGCACCGCGATCGATGATGGTAACTTCATAGCCACGCTCCTGCAGATGCCACCCACAGGCAAGGCCGACCATTCCAGCCCCAATGACCGCAGCACGTTTCACGCTTACCCCCCTCCTAAGACTAAGCTATCACTCAGAACACGCCAAACCGACGACTGCCGCCAATATGGGGCATGCAAAAAGAACGGAGACCAGCATGAAGGCTGTAGTGGTGGAGTCCCACGGAGGACCTGAACATCTTCTTCTCAAAGAGCTGCCGGATCAAAGCCCGAAGCCACATGAGATCAAGCTACGGATGCGCGCCGCCGGCGTGAACTTCATCGACATCTACCATCGCGAGGGCGTCTACCCACTTGCCTTGCCCACTGGGATCGGCAACGAAGGCGCCGGAGAGGTGATCGAGATTGGCGAAGGGGTCACCGAGTTCAGCGTCGGCGACCGCGTCGCCTACACCGGGGTGCTCGGAAGTTTCGCTGAGCACGCCATAATTCCCGCTCTTCGAGCGGTGAAGTTGCCTAACGAAATCTCCTACGACCAGGCTGCAGCAGCAATGCTACAGGGAATGACCGCCCAGTTCCTCACCGACAGTTGCTTCCAGTTAAAGGAGGGACAACTCGCCGTCGTTCACGCAGCCGCGGGTGGTGTAGGTTCACTCTTGACACAGCTAGCTGCCCACAAGCACCACGCTACCGTAGTAGCAACCACCTCCACCCCCGAAAAGGCAGCGCTAGCCACCGAGCACGGTGCGACGCATTCTGTTGACTACGAACACTTTGGAGAACTTGTCCATGACCTCGGTGGAGCTGAAGTGGTCTATGACGGCATTGGCCAAGCGACCTTCGAAGACAGCTTGGCCTCGCTCAAACCTCGTGGCATGCTCGTACTCTATGGAGCAGCCAGTGGGCAGGTCCCACCATTTGATCTTCAACGACTCAACCAGGCGGGGTCGGTGTACGTGACTCGTCCTTCGCTGGTCCACTACATCGCTACACGCGAGGAACTCCTCTCCCGAGCAACAGCGCTATTCGCCGATATCGCATCGGGACTATTGACCATCGAGATCGGCGGTCGGTACCCACTTGATGCCGTTGGTCAAGCACAACAAGATCTTGCCAGTCGCAGAACTACGGGCAAGTTGATCATCACCATCTAGCCAGCAGGTCTCCGGTTGTGAGATCGCAGGCTACTCGTGCTCAACCCACTGGGCACATGTCGTGTGCTCCATGAACAGGGCACATGTCGTGTGCTCCATGAACAGGGCACATGTCGTGTGCTCCATGAACAGGGCACCGCGAGCCTATCAGAACGATAGTTCTAGCGGGCGAGCAGCTTACTCTAGATCAGCTGACAGCGCCTCAAGAAGCGAACTAAGCAGGTAACCCAGGAAGCTGTAGAGGTCCTCTGCGAACTTGGGAGTAATCTTTGCCTCGTTCATCGAGGTTTGCGCCTCCGAAAGTACGAGGCGACAGTAGTTCAGTAGCGTAGCAAGCTCATCAGACTCCCGCAGGCTCAGTTGTTCCTCGTCAAGCATTCCTTCGCCCATCCGGAGCCGGGTAACGATATCACCTATACCGCTCTCTCCACCCTTCACGGCCTCCTCCGCCTCAAGGAGCGGATCGTCGTAGACCGGCGGCGAGAGTCGCCACGCCTCCTGACCGCCCGAGGCGGCTATCTGCGCAACCAACAGCATCGACTGTTTGGTAACGTCTCTCTGCTGTGCGGGCAAGGAGAGTACTATCGACTCGCCGTCACGCGAAAACGGCTCCTTCATGCTCTTCCTACCGTCGCCCAGAGACCGTAGCGATGAAGGCTCGCCACATTGTTCTCCATGTCCTCGCGTGCACCTGCGGCAACAATCGCCTTGCCATCGCGATGCACCTGCATAGTCAGTTCAGTAGCCTTTACTTTTGAAAACGCGAACAGCATCTGCAGTACATAGATCACATAAGGGATCAGATTCACCGGGTCATCCCAGAGGATCGTTACCCAACTCTCCTCAGCGAGCGTCTCTTCCTGCTTCTCCTCAGTCGGTGAGAGTAATGGTGCTGTAGACAATCGAACGCAATCCTCCTCCCCCCAATTCTAACGGGGCATTACGAGGCGTAGGATGGACCAGAGAGCGAGCCCTCTTTCGACTCCGCGACAGCGACTTCGCCACGGGCCTCGCGAGATACATGAAAGAGAGAAAGATAGTACCAGGTCATCGCAATCCAGGTGAGTGTAGCTCCAGCGATGTGTAGACCTATCAGCACCGCTGGTAGACCGGAGAAGTAGGTGGTATAACCGATAATCGCCTGAATCGCCCCCATCCAGAGCAACATCCGCGCCCGACGCTGAACGACCTCTGGGGCACGAGCCTGATGAAGCAGGAAAAGATTCGCGAGAATCAGGGCAACGAGCACAATAGCGAAGTCGGCATGCAGATAGGCGACCTGGCGAAGGTTGAAGGGTAGCCGCGATGAGATCGGAGAGCCTGAATAAGGTCCAGTGCCAGCAACGGCGGTACCGACGACAATCACAGCACCGAGATTCAAAAACATCAGCCGTCCGAGCCAAACAGTCTCCTTACCCACCACCGGTCGAGCTTTACCTTCCGCGGAGATTGCGTGTTTGTAGAGCACCAGCGAGTTCCAGAGCACCACGATCGCCAACACGAAGTGGGCCATCACAAACGGAGGAGCAAGCTTCTCGAGCACTGTGATTCCACCGAGGACGCTCTCGGCGACGACCTCCGCGAACAGTCCCAGAGAAAGCAGCATGATATCCCGGCGAAACGGCTTGCGAAAGAAGGCAAAAACCGCGGTAACGCTCATGCCGAGAGCCGCAAAAAAGGTGACGACCCGATTGACAAACTCGATCATCGGGTGGTAGCTAAACGATGATGTGAAGTGACCAGTGGTGCAGTTGGGCCACGTCGGGCACCCTAGCCCCGATTGTGTCAAGCGGACAATACCACCAGTGACTATAATCACGGCACAAAAGATCAGCGTTGCGTACGATATCCGACGGAACAGAGCCGGGGATACGTTCCACAACCGCTGCAGGCGTCGCAGGCTTTGCATCATTACTACCTAATGCTACCTGAGCGTTCAACGCTTCGCGCAATCTTCGACGCTAAGAAATGGTTGCTCAACTCCAGCGAAAGAAGCGGACCGCAAGCAATGGTGCGCCAACTCCCCATATCACCAGGTTAACTATCGCCCAAGCCGGCACAGGGCCTGACATCGCCAGACCATGCAAGATTAGTTCAGACGCGCCGGCAGCAGGAAGAAGTTTGGCGATCAGCTCCAAAAAGCCAGGGAGGCTGGTCAACGGAACTGCCATAGACCCCAAACCCAGCAGCACGAGCCACAGAAGTGTCGAGAGTCCGAGTACAAGTTCGGCCTTTAGTGTCCCCCCGATCAGGAGTCCGAGGCCGGTGAACGCCGAGGTGGCGAGCACCCAGCCAAGGATGAACAGCAGAGGATTGCCCTCTGGATGATAACCCATCAATAGACCGATCACCACCAACACGATGAGTTGGATGAGTTCGAGCACTACAACCTGGGCAAGCTTGGCGATGATTATTCCGCGACGACCAAGGGGAGTGACTCCCAGTCGCTTCAAAACCCCATAGTTACGGTCAAAGGCAACCGTGATCGACTGCGAGACCATCCCTGAGGCCATGATCCCAAAGGCGATCGCGCCAGCGAGGATAAAGTTCACCCTACTTGGGACTCCAGATGGCAACGGGAGGAACTTGACCGACCCAAAGACCAGGAGTCCTAGCACTGGGATCACGAGCGTCAATAGGGCCGCCTCTCCCTGTTGCAGTGTCATCTTGACCTCAGATGAGGCCTGAGCAAGCACCGGTCTAGCCATTAGCGTCCTCCTTTGATGTTGGGTCTGAATGATCTTTCGGTGTGATCGGCGGACTCTCAGCGGAGGAATCCTTGCCGCCAATCGCAGCCGACTGTCTAGGTTGCGATGAGCCGATAAGCGAGAGGTAGATCTCCTCGAGCGAGGGGCTGACGGTAGCGACGTCCTGTGCCTCAATACCCAGCTCAGCTAGTGTTTGTAGTAGCTGCCCGAGAAGCTCGGTCGTCGGTTCGGCCTCAACTCGATAGCGGTCGGCGCTAACGCTACGCACCGAGGTGCCAAGTCGAGAGCCAAGGGCTCCACAATCTACATCACCCAGAGTGCTGAACTCAACCCCCTCACCACCGTAGGCCTGCCTAAGCTCGGAGGGGCTACCGTGTGCGCGCTCCTTGCCCCGATCGACGATGAGGACTCGATCGACGATTCGATCGATCTCTTCGAGTTCGTGCCCGGTCATCAGAATCGCCACTGAATCCGCGCGAAGATCGGCTATAAGCTCCCGGATCGCCGCCTTGCCCTCCGGGTCCACCCCTGCCGTCGGTTCGTCCAGCAGCAACAAGCGAGGAGAACCGATTAGAGCGAGGGCGAGCGATAGCCGCTGCTTCTCACCCCCCGAGAGCCGTCGATACGGGGTCGGAAGAACCGAGCTGAGGCTTAGCCTCTCAGTGAGCTCTGAGATCGATCGGGGA
>DAHXNM010000276.1 GCA_027365375.1 Ferrimicrobium sp.
TTCGTCATAGATAACCTCCCCCTCTCGTTGATCTCAAAGGTTGTTGAACTTGGGACCCAGGGCAGCATAGACAAGCTCGCCCTGGTCCTCGGATACCCTTCGAATAACGACTTCCTTCAGCTCGTCGAGCTGATAGACGAGCTGAAGGCTGCACCGATCGATGTTCAGATGATTTTCCTCGAGGCTCGTGATGACGTGTTGATCTCCCGTTTTGAGGGAACCAAACGTCGGCATCCGATAGTAGCTGAGGGGTTAGCGCCGGCGATCGCCCTTGAGAGAGTGTCGTTGGAGAAGGTGCGTGATCTCGCCGATGTGATTGTGGAGACGTCTGCCTTGAGCGTCCATGACCTGCGTGCTAGGGTGCTCGAGCTCGCTGATCCTAGTGCACTTCGTCAGCGGCTTTCGGTTCGAGTGACCTCGTTTGGATACAAGTACGGCATTCCGTTGGATGCGGATCTTGTCTTCGATGCCCGGTTTTTGCCCAACCCGTATTGGTACTCTCAGCTGCGTTCGAAGTCCGGTCTTGACCAGGAGGTTCGTGAGTTTGTGCTCGCGCAGCCGGATACCGGTCCCTTCCTTGAGCATCTTTGGCCGCTGGTTGAGTTTCTACTGCCGCGGTTTGTAGCTGAAGGAAAGTCCTATCTCAACGTGGCCATCGGTTGTACTGGGGGGCGACACCGTTCGGTGGTGATCACAGAGGTGGTAGCCCGGCGGATCACGCAAGCCGGGTTTTCGGTGCAGATCTCACATCGCGACTTGGAGCGGACAGAGTAATGCGCGCGGTGGCACTTGGTGGAGGTCATGGGCTTGCGGCTTCGTTGCAGGCGCTGCGTACAATCGCCGATAGGGTCACGGCGATCGTTGGGGTCGCCGATAACGGTGGATCGAGTGGCCGACTGCGAGAGTTTTGGCACGACTGCCCAGCTCTCGGAGACGCTCGTCTCACCATCTCGAACCTCCTTGGGGAGTATTCGCAGCTGGCCCAGCTCCTCGAGTATCGCTTCCAGACCGGAGAGTTGGCCGGACATGCGCTTGGAAATCTGATGCTGTTCGGTCTGCTCGAGAAGACGGGTAGCCTTGACGCGGCGCTGAAGGAGCTGAGCAAGCTTGGTGGCCTCGATGCGCGTGTGCTACCGGTGAGCAATGCCCCACTCGAACTTCATGGAGTTGACAGCGCTGGCCACTCGCTGGTTGGACAGCTTGAGGTCCACTGGTCACCGTCGGTCACCAGGGTTTGGATCGAACCTCAGGTGCCCCCGTTTGAGATGGCGGTAGCCGAGGTGATCAACGCCGATGTGGTAGTGCTCGGGCCAGGTTCGCTATACACCAGCGTCTTGGCAACTGCGCTCGCTCCGGGTATGGCTCAAGCCCTCAGCGATACGCGAGCAGTGGTGGTGTTTGTAGCTAACCTCGCTCCCCAGGAGGCTGAGACTCGCCACTATGATACCGATAGAACGATCCTTGCCCTCGTAGACCATGGCATCGTTCCTGACGCCGTTGTGGTGCATAAATCAGTAGAAGCGAGGTCGATGGCCACCGATCTTGGCGGGCGCGCGCGACTCTTGGTTTGGGAGGGGCCGTTGAGTGAAGATGGCCTACGACATAGTCCATCGTTGCTGGTGAATGCGTTTACCAGTGTGGCCAAGATCGAACAACGGAGGTAGAGCTTGCGAGGCGTCTACAGGAGCAGGAGTTCGTGCCGCTAGAGTTGACCTGCACGGCTCAAGTTGGGCGGCGAGTGTAGTGTGAGCTTCTTGGGCTTGCAGTTTTGACTCTTTTCGACGGCTATGGACCAGTGAGAACGGTAAGGGGTATTGATGGCATATCGTGTGGCAATCAACGGTTTTGGACGTATCGGGCGAAGCTTTGTCAGGGCGGTGGTGGCTGGTGGTCACCCTGTCGAGATCGTGGCGATCAATGACCTCACCTCCCCGAGTGTGAACGCGCATCTGTTGGCGTATGACTCTACCCAGGGACGTTTCCCTGGGGAGGTGCGACTCGATGGCGATGACCTGCTAGCAGGGGGGCAGCGCATGCGGGTCCTAAGCGAGCGTGACCCAGGTGTGCTCCCCTGGGGTGAGCTCGGCATCGACTGCGTGATCGAGTCAACGGGGATCTTCACCGATGGCGAGAGGGCGGCGGCCCACCTCTCTGCTGGTGCAAAGCGGGTGCTAATCTCAGCGCCTGCAACCAACGTCGATGGTACCTTTGTAGTTGGGGTCAATGATAGCGACTTCGACCCCGTCCGGCATAAAATCATCTCAAACGCCTCCTGCACCACCAACTGTTTTGTCCCGATGGTGAAGGTGTTAGACGATGCCTTTGGCATCAATCAGGGGCTCATGACTACGGTGCATGCCTACACCAATGATCAGAACCTCCTTGATCTCCCACACAAGGATCTGCGCCGTGCCAGGGCCGCAGCAGTTAACATAGTGCCCACGTCGACCGGGGCGGCGAAGGCTACATCACTGGTAATTCCGGCTATGCAGGGGCGACTCGATGGTGTAGCGATTCGTGTTCCAGTCGCCGATGGATCCCTGACTGATGTGACGATGGTGGTACGTGGTTCTATCACCGCCCAGGACGTGAACCAGGCCTTTCGCGAGGCGAGCACTAAGGGTCCGCTCGCGGGCGTGCTGGTCTACTCAGAGGAGCCCCTGGTCTCAACCGATATCGTCGGCTCGCCGGCATCGTGCACCTTCGATTCCTTGCTGACCACGGTGCTTGGCCTTGGCAACGAGACAAGTCTGGTCAAAGCCTTTGGCTGGTACGACAACGAGTGGGGCTATTCGTCGCGCCTAGTGGATCTGGCGATGGTGGTAGGACGAGGGATCCACAGTCTGTGAGGCCGTCGGCGATTCCTACTATCGATGATCTCGAGCTTCGACCTGGTCACCGTGTCCTGTTGCGTGCTGATCTAAACGTCCCGTTGCGTACCGCTCCAGACGGGACGCGCTCGGTTGCAGATAGCTTTCGTATCGATGCCGCTTTGCCGACGATTGCGCGTCTACGCGAAGCTGGAGCCGAGGTGGTGGTCTGTTCCCATCTCGGGCGTCCAAAAGGGGTTGATTTGGCCTTCGATATGGAGCCGGTGAGGGCGATAATCGCTGACCACTTTCCAGAGGTCGAGGTTCTAGAGAATTTGCGTTTCGATCCAAGGGAGGAGGCGAATGATCCTGGTTTTGCAGCTGAGCTAGCGGCTGGATTTGACGTCTATGTTAACGATGCCTTTGGAGTATCTCATCGACGGCACGCCTCGATCGTCGGTGTGCCCCCACTACTTCCATCCGCTGGCGGGATCACCTTGCTCGAGGAGGTCAAGAACCTGACCTTGTTGCTAGAGGCGCCAGCCAGACCGTATGTGGCGTTGTTAGGTGGAGCAAAGGTATCAGACAAACTCGGGCTGCTAAACGCTCTAGTCCAGCAGGTAGATACGCTCCTGGTGGGCGGAGGAATGTGCTTTACCTTCCTGGCTGCTAGAGGGGTGGAGGTCGGCGACTCGCTGGTAGAGGAGCAGATGATCGATCAGTGTCGACACCTGCTCGACACCGGCAAGGTGCTGCTCCCTCTCGACATAATGGGGCTGGCCACCGATGACGCCTTTGGTCCAGAGGAGCGTAGTGGTGAGCCACAGCGCTTCGGGCTCGGAGTGCCAGCAGGATACCGGGGACTCGATGTTGGGGTTGCGACGGTGGAGCGCTTTGCGGAGATTTTGGTTGCTGCTCGATCTATCCTGTGGAACGGTCCCATGGGGGTCTTTGAAGACCCTCGCTTTCGAGAGGGAACCGACGGGGTGGCAGCAGCTATCGGACGTTCTGAAGCCTACAGCGTGGTTGGGGGCGGGGATTCGGTCGCTGCACTTCATCAAGCTGGACTTGCCAAGAATGTCTCCCATCTCTCCACTGGTGGAGGTGCGACTCTCGAGTATCTTGAACATGGTGACCTCGTTGGGCTTGCCGCTCTCCGTCACTCGAGGGAGCCATGATGAATCGAAAGTTAGACGATCTGCTTCCTAGTCCAGACCCAGTCAGCCATCGAGTGCGCTTGATCTCCGCCAACTGGAAGATGAACCTCAATCACCTGGAGGCTATCGCACTTGTGCAAAAACTATATCATCTTTTGCGACCGGAGGATTTTCGGTACGCAGAGATCGGGATTCATCCTCCGTTTACATCCTTGCGATCACTCCAGCTGACGTTTGAGGCGGACCGTATGCCATTTACATTAGGGGCACAGAACGTCTCCGATCAACCTGCGGGTGCATACACCGGTGAGGTGTCCGCGCAGATGCTTGCGAAGCTGGCGGTCGGATACGTGATTGTAGGTCACTCTGAGCGACGCCATCTCTTTGGCGAGACCTCGGAGCAGGTGGCTCAAAAGGCGGTAGCGGTGCAGCAAGCAGGGATGCGTCCGATCGTCTGTGTTGGAGAGTCTCATGAACAACGTGAGCAGGGTCAGACGCTCGAGGTGCTTACCGCCCAGATCGATCCGATCCTTAGCGCCTATCCGCTTAAGGCTCTTGACGCGATCGTGATCGCCTACGAACCAGTCTGGGCTATTGGATCTGGTGAGTCTGCTGAACCGGAGGTGGTGCAAGAGGTCGCTCGTTCGCTTCGGGAACTCCTGAAACAGAGTGTTGGTGATGAGATCGCCTCTAGGATCCGAGTCCAGTACGGAGGATCGGTGAGTGTAGGCAACGCGAGAGAGTTCATGACTCTCGAGGATATCGACGGGCTCCTGGTTGGTGGCGCCAGCCTGGACGCTGAGGTGTTCGCGCAGCTGATTAAGGCTGCCTGAAGTCGGCTCGGCACGACACTCTCGACTAGGTTGAGGTCGTTGTTAGCCATGGAGCGAGCTTGCTCTAATGTGTGTCGGCTGATAATAGAGTTCGGGTGATCCGAAATTGGTGTGGTTTAGCTGGCTTTGAGCGTAGGCTGTAGCTGAAAGATCTTGTTTACGATAGTCGCTAGGAGGTTCGGTGTTAACGGCGATTCTTGTTGTCTTTGAGGTGGCTTCCGCACTCGGAATGCTCGTCTTTGTGCTGCTGCACTCGGGCAAAGGGGGTGGACTATCCGACCTCATGGGTGGTGGCGTTGGCTCTACTGCTGCTGGATCGACGGTAGCCGAGCAGAATCTTGATCGGATCACGATTGTGTTGGCGTGTATTTTCGCGTTTTCGGCGGTGGCGTTAGGGCTACGGCTGTAGGTACATCGACTCTGCTCGACGAGCCAGTCAGTGTTGCTAACTCGAGTGGATATCGGTTAATTATCCTCGCATCCTGCCGATATAGCCTTTATGGATGAATCGTTGGTTCGGTACTTGGAGGTACTGCAGAGGCCGCTGGCCCTGGTCGAGGCGGAACGGGTGCTCTGGGCCAACGGTGCACTGTCAGATCTTTTAGCAACCGCGCGAGAGGATCTGGTCGGCAGAGATCTCCCAATCGCCGGAGGTCTAAAACTCGATAGGATCCGTCGCTCCTCGACTGAAGCAGCGCTGCGACACGCAACCGGATATCTGCTTGATGTGGTGATAACCACCACCTTGGTATCGGCTGATACCTGGATGCTAGAGTTCACCATCGCCGACTATGAAGATCACAAAAGTGCCGATTACTTTCGAAAGCTGCAGGCATTGGCTGACAATCTTCCTATCGGTATCTTAATCTCCGAGAGCGGCTTGCGTCTTGGTTATGTCAATACATCCTTGGCGGCGATCTTCGGTGCTATCCCAACCGACCTTCTGGGGATGAACTGGTTGGAGGTTTTTGCTGAGGAGGACCGAGGGATTCTGCGGGGATTAGCCTTGACGGCCCTGACTGGTGTTCCGGTTCGCACCTCAGCAAAGGTTAATGCGAGGCGCACAGGTGAGCGCACTCTCGATATCTCTCTGATCCCGGTTACATCTCGTGATATGAGCGTCTCCTTTATCGGAACTGTCCGGGACGTGACCGAACAGGTCGCCAATGAGGCTCGTCTCACCTTTGAGGTCGACCATGATGCGCTCACGGGACTGGCGAACCGCAGACGGTTGGAGAGTGACATAGCTGACCGGCTCGCTAAGTTGGCCGCAGGGACTCTTGATAGTTCGATGATCGGGTTTTGTGATATTGATAACTTCAAGGTGATAAATGACACGCTCGGACACCTTGCTGGCGATCGTGTACTCATCGAGGTGGCTAATCGGCTCTCCTCGTCTGGCCTCGCTGCCTATCGCTTTGCTGGAGATGAGTTCGTGGTTCTTATTGATGATGACGTTAGGTCGGCGGAGGAGCTCGAAGAGTTGCTGAGCAAGACGATCTCTGACGCCATAGCTGTCGGTACCGCTCTCCTGAATGTGCACACTTCAGTCGGTGTGGCCATGATCGAGGCCAGCGATACGGCGAGCGAGGTAATTCGCAAGGCGGACCGCGCCATGTACGACCGTAAACAGATGCGAGCCTGTTGATGGACCCAATCGAGGTGGAGTTTAATGGAGTCGCAGACGGCAGCCTCTTAGCTGATG
>DAHXNM010000294.1 GCA_027365375.1 Ferrimicrobium sp.
GCCCTTGACCGCCTCTAGGACGACATCGATCAACAGCTGCCGATGGCTTACAGATTGTCTGATGTGGTGATGACGGCTCGGTGGTCGGCAGGTGGGAGGTGGGGGCAACGGATTAGAGACAAGAGAGGAACCCAGATGGCGTGTGGTGGACGCCATCTGGGCTTGTGGGGTGGAGTAGGAGTTAGGCTCACTAAGACTCCACGCTGACTCTCCAGTGAGCCTTCCTCCACCTTCGGTCCGAAAAGACGGAGAGTTGAGGAGTTTTGTTGGAGATATTAGGGACCTTTGCCCCCTCAGTTTGTGTGTGCCTGGTTGCTAGAGTGAGAGTCGGTACTGGTGTTATCGGTTGGGGCGAGCACACACAAGTGTGAATCTCCATAGAGTGGCAGTGGTACGCGCAGATTCAAAGGAGCGTGTTGAATGGCTAGCCAGCGTTATGATCGGGTGATATTGGGCTACGACGGGTCACCGATGGCGAAGCTAGCGTTGGACTTTGCACTCGCAGAGGCAGAGTTTCGTGGTGCTGAGCTGGTCATAGTCTATGCCTGGACAGAGCCAGATTACGGTTTTGGCTTCTCTGAATCTGTAACTGCTGAGTTTGAGGCGACCGGAAATACACTCTTGGCTGAGGCGGTCGAGGCCGCGACCAGGACCCACCCGAGGGTGAAGGTTAAGACTGCACTTGAGAGCGGCAATGCGGCCTCCAGGATCATCGAGAAGACTGAGGACGCTGATCTGGTGATCGTCGGAGCGCGAGGGCACGGCGGTTTTCAGGCGCTGATGCTCGGGAGCGTGAGCGATCAGCTGGTACATCACTGCCCGGTTCCTGTCGTCATCGTCCGCAGCTGAGAATTGCGTACAGAGACCAGTGTATAGGACGACGTTATGATACGACTCTTTATTGTTGAAGATCATGAGGTGGTACGGCGAGGAATCGTCGCGTTGTTAACTGTCGATCCAGAGCTCGAGGTAGTTGGCGAGGCTGGGGGCGTCGAGGAGGCTCTACAGCGTTTTCCGCTGATCGATGCCGATGTCGCCATTTTAGACGTCCGACTTGGCGATGGAGATGGAGTCAGTCTCTGTCGCGATCTGCGTTCACAAGATAGCGACGTGAAGTGTCTCATGTTGACCTCCTTCTCAGATGATGACGCCCTCTTTGCAGCGATTATGGCAGGTGCCTCAGGCTACCTGCTTAAGAAGATCAAGGTAGATGAGCTTGTTGATTCGATCAAGAGGATCGCTGCTGGCGAGAGTCTGATCGATGCTGGCCTTACCACGAGGCTCCTTGAGCGCTTGCGCGATGGCGCCGATGATCCTCTCTCTACCCTTACCGAACAGGAGCGTAAGATCTTCGATCTGATAGTCGAAGGCAGGACGAACCGGGAGATCGCGGCTGAGGTATATCTAGCCGAGAAGACTGTGAAGAATTACGTCTCCAACCTGTTGGCAAAACTCGGAGTCCGCCATCGGAGCCAGGTGGCGGCGATGGGTGCTCGGCTGGCAGAGCGTAAACGTTTCGATCATGAGAAATAGTTTGTATAAAGGCTAGTTCTGTTCTTGACATCCGCTTGGCAAGCAGCTAGGCTCGACCGGGTGTCAGTGTGTGCCAAAAGATTGATGACTAGCTAGAGCGATGGGTGGGACAAGGGTTGGACTGTGCATCCGCGGAATTCGTTTCAGATTGGGTGCCCTTGCGTTCCTGTTGGTGGCGGCAGTGGTCGCCATACTCGGCGCGACGATTGGACCGATCTATCTAGGTTCAGCACAGAACTCGGTTCTCATTGGTGGGCTGCGGAGTTCGCCGGTGAGCCGAACTGGTCTCCAAGTAGGGTCGACTGGAGCACTCGATCTTGCGAAACTCGTCGCGGCTGAGCACCAGGCTCCACAGTTGAATGGACATCCTCTGTTCTCTAATCCACTGCTGACCGCTTATGTGCCCACTATCGTCACTCCAGGCCCTCATCTATCTGGCGCCGTTCTTGAGTCAAGTTTCTTTGAACGTACAGATATATGTGCTCATCTTCAACTCACCAATGGACATTGTCCGACTAACGACCGACAGCTTCTGCTAAGCGCTCGCACCGCTAGCTATCTCCATGTAGTCGTCGGTTCGACCATCAAGGCTACCCCTGGGCTTATTGCGGCTGGCGTGCCTGGTGCCGGGATCAGTAG
>DAHXNM010000318.1 GCA_027365375.1 Ferrimicrobium sp.
GCTTGGATCTGCACTGAGTCTTGCGAACTGACCTTTAGAGCTAGGGCTGACCAGTTGGTGCGGGATCGAAGCGGTGATGAGGCTTGCGCGATTGGCTGCAGGACCCAGATGACGCGCGATCGGCGAGTGCGGCGGCTACTCGGAGGTTTGCCAACCTGATCGATACCTGGGTGGGTTGCTTTCTCGGAGAGACTGCTTGCAGAGCTGCCGAGGTGGGCTGGCGCGACCAGCGGTCGCTATACGATATATTCGTAATCACGGATATGTGCCACCCTAAGTTTCGAGGGCTAGAGAGAGCCAGAGGCCAATCGAGTAGGCGAGGTCGTAGATCGTCTTTGTGACTCCTTGGTGAACAAGTTCAAGGAGTAGAGCAGTGATTAACCCACGACGAATCCTTCGTGATCCGAGAGCTAGCAGCGCCATCGGGAGACCAAGCTGGCGAACGATAAGCGAGGCATTGGCGAGGACCTGCGCATCGAGGAGGAGGATCGCCGCCTTTGTGCGTTGGCCGGGTGTCAATCGATGTTTGAGCTGGCTCGTCCTCTTCAGGGCGGTAATGGTCGCCATGGTAAATGGCGCAGTGACTATCCAGCCGAATGCTGGCACATCCCTCAAACGAGGTGTCAACGTTAATCTTGTTCTTCTGCGCAGGTGGCCAACTGAGTAGCCATAGCTTGCCGCTTTTGCCAGCCTGGTGGCGAGTGACTGCGGGTGATGGACGGCGATACAACTGGGAGCATAGATGGCCCATTGACCAAGAGCGCAGATGCGAGCGATAAGGTCGACGTCCTCTCCAAGACGTAGGTCTTCGGCGAAACCAGCAACCATCTCAAAACTCGATCTGTCTATAGCGAGGACGGCGCCAGGTAGATGATTGAGGTGTTTGCCATCTACCTCGGTGGGATGAGGACCGAGATCGAGTGGTGAGGGGTGCCCTCTCTCGATCACTCGAGGGGCGAGTGCTGCGATCTGATTACTGCCAAGCATCGAGATCAGTTCGAAGAGGTTTTCATCGATGCTAGCTATGTCGGCATCGACAAAGACTAGGACATCGTTGGTACTCTCCTCCGCTCCGAGATTGCGTGCGCCGGCCGGACCGAGCGCTATTTCGTTACGGATGACGGTAGCTCCCTCAACCGCAATCGGCTGATCGGAGCCGTCGTCAACGACGATAACCTCCTGAACCCGAGGAGAACTGGCGAGGTTGCCAACCAGGTCGTCAAAGCTGTCGGTCGGGGGGTTGCGTGCAGGTATGACGACCGATACCGTTGGCTGCCTACGCGATAGTGGAGACAGCGTTGTGACTCCAGCGGATATCAATGGTCGATAGCGGCGTGGGTCGTCTGTGCTGAATCGATGAGGGAGGTCGCCGGTGATCGCAAGTAACGATCCCCCTCTGGGGTCGAAGATGATCGCGCCTAGCCGATGACCAGGGTGAGTGGTGAGTTCGAGGTCTGTGTCACTCATGATAAGTCGTTGGATCGGCTGCCGTCATCGAGCCTTAGTTCATCGGCTATCCACTGGAGGTCTCTGGCTGATTTCGTCGCAACTCTGCTGTGCAACATCTCGACTGACCAGACCCTAGGGCGATTACGGACCTGTACGCTCATGGCATCGGCTCTAGTGCAAGCGGTGGTTTGCGCTCGACGACAGCAAGTGTGACGCCAGCACACACGAGAATGGCTCCAAGGAGTGTGCCGATTGACACCGTCTCCCCCAACAACGCGATGCCTAGAATGATGCCTACTAATGGTTGAAACAGCAATAAGACGCCACCACGCGAGGCGCTGACGTGTTTGAACCCCCACACCCAGAGAAAGAATGCAAGTGCCATTCCTACGACGCTGATATAGAGCACCTCCCCCCAGCCGGCGAGGTTCATCGGCAGGGGATGACGAGCATGCAGGTAGGCGATGCTCGCGAACGGAAGCGATGTAATAGCCCCAAC
>DAHXNM010000003.1 GCA_027365375.1 Ferrimicrobium sp.
GTCGTATTTGGATAGAGGTAGTCTAGGTTGCTCGCGGTTTCGTGGTTCTGCGTTGGAGGCGCTGCTTGAGAAACGGCATGGTGAGCGTGCGCATTGCGTGCGCTTGGGCGATTGGCGATGTAGTGAGCATATGACGCAGGATCGGTGGCAGTAAGGTTAGTTCGTTGGCTAGCACGGCGGCGATGGCCATACGTTGGGTGTGCCAGGCGGTGATCCGTTCGCGATCGCTAGAGTCAAGAAGACTAAGTGCTTCGGTGTCGTTTAGCATCAGCACCAACTTGCTCCAGAATCGTCGCAGGTCTTTCGATACGCCATCTGGGGAGTCACGATACAGAACGAGATCCTGTTCTAGGATTGCAAGGCTGCCTTGCTTGGCGCACGCGATCCAATAGGCCCAATCCTCGACTGAGTCCAGTGCTGAATTAAACCCACCGACCTTGTGTGCAAGATCAGTGCGGATGAGGACTGTGGACGTTTGAAACTGATTCATCAGCGTGAGTTCGCGATAGCTCAACCAGCGTAGCTGTTGCTCCTCGGTTGGGTTTGGATAGGTGCGCGACCAGCTCGTGGCGATGAGATCTAATTGGGGATAGCGTTCAAGGGCGAGAGCCTGTCTCTGGAGTTTGGCAGGATGCCAGATATCGTCGTCGTCCAGGAAGGCGATCGCTGTTCCGCTTACATTTGCTAGCCCGGTGTTGCGGGCGGCAGATACACCCTGGTTTGGCTGTTGAATAACGGTAGCGCTCGGCAACATGCTCTGCGCGATGTCGACCGAGCCGTCGATGGACCCGTCGTCAACGATAATGACCTCGTAGGGTGCTAGTGCCTGTGCACTGATGCTTGCTAAGGCATCGGCGAGGGTTGCTTCGGCGTTGTAACAGGTGACGACGACTGAGATTTGCATAGGCTTCCAGGATTCTAGTGACGGCTTTGGCTGCTAGCCTAGCATCTCATGAGTGATGGCTTTTCGGCGAAACGACCCCATTGCCTGGGCTAGCAGAACTCGCGAGGTTACTCCCGTCGTCGCAACTCATTGGCGATTCGGTCATGCTGACGGATCTGACGCTCGACTCGCGGGAGGTGCGGCCTGGGTCGTTGTTCTGTGCGACGAGGGGTAGTCGCTTTGACGGCCATACCTTCATTGATGATGCAATTGCGGCTGGAGCTGGCGCAGTGATGGTTGCACACCCGGTCGATGTAAAAATCCCCCAACTGGTAGTCCCCTCCGTACGCCATGCGATAGGCAGAGTAGCAAGCTATTTTTTTGGGGAGCCATCCAAGTCTCTTGAGGTGATTGGGATTACCGGAACCAACGGGAAGACGACGACCTCGTACCTCGTCGAGTCGGTTTTGAGTCGCACCAATCGCAATGTTGGTCTGATTGGGACGATAGAGTCGAGGTTCGCAGGGCTTAATCGTCCAAGCATCTACACCACCCCAGAGGCCCCTGATCTCCATCGCTTGCTGGCGGATATGCTCCATGACGGGACGGAGTCGGTGGTGATGGAGGTGTCCTCACACGGCATCGACCAACACCGCATCGATTCGATGCGTTTCGAGGTCGCGGTCTTTACGAACCTATCTCCGGAACATCTGGATTACCACGGCACGATGGAGCAGTACTACTACACGAAGGCACGTCTGTTCGTACCTACACTTACCAAGCTGGCGGTCATTGGGACTGACACCGAATGGGGTCAGAGGCTTGCTAGCCAGGTTGCAGTTGAACACGTTACCTATGGACCAGGGGCAGGGAATGATTTTATCGTCTCCGATATCGAGCTAGTTCCTCAAGGTACTCGTTTTCTCCTGAGCCATCAGGGTGAGGTGACACAGTTGACGGTTCCTATCCTCGGTGCACACAATGCCTACAACGCAGCAGCCGCCGCGGCGGTTGGATTCGTCCTCGGGGTGGATAGAGACGACGTCTACGGTGGCATTGAGCATTGTCATGCCGTGGCAGGACGCTTCGAGTCGATCATGTTGGGCCAAGATTTTCAGGTAGTTGTCGACTACGCCCACACTCCTGAATCGATACGATCCCTGATCGAAACCGTAAGGCTTCAATCTCCGACGGGGAAGGTGATTCTGGTGGCTGGAGCACGCGGACGACGTGATCGCCTCAAGCGTCCAGAGCTGGGTCGCGCCGCTGCGACCAGCGACCTGGCCATCTTGACGGCGGACAACCCAGGCGATGAGGAGCCTGCGGAGATAGTTGCTCAACTTCTTGCTGGAACTCTTGATGTTGCAACCTCACGGATTGTGGTTGAGCTAGATCGGCGTCGAGCGATCGAGCTTGCGATCAGCGAAGCGGAGACTGGAGATACGGTGTTGATCGTTGGGAGAGGGCACGAACAGAGTCTTCGAGTTGGTCCCGCCGTCGTCTACCTTGATGACCGTGAGGTGGCTAGATCGGCGTTGACAACCCGAATGATGCGCAGTTGAAGTGTTATACGCGTTTACGGTAGATATTAACCGACAGCGGAACCATGATGATCAAGAGGCCGACACACCAGACGATGGCGGTAATGGCGAGGGTCCCAGTCGATGAACCTGCTGCGTGCGCTGCTATAGGTCCATCCATGAGACTCCGAGCTGCGTTGACGGCTACGCTCAGGGGCTGGTGATTGGCGAACCCTCGCAACCATGAAGGCATCGTCTGTACCGGCACGAAGGCCGATGACGCGAAAGTGAGTGGGAATAGCAGCGGAAAGGCCATCACCTGCGCGGTCTCGCTGTTTGGCGCAGCGAGACCTATCAGCGCAAAGAACCAGGACAGGGCGTAGGCAAAGAGAAGTGCGATGCCGATACCTGCAAGGAACTCTCCAAAATTCGTCCCAATCCGGAAGCCGACAAGGAATCCAACGATCACCATGATGATGATAACTACCATGTTACGGATGAGGTCTGCAATGGTCCTACCAGCAAGTACTGCCGATCGGGTCATCGGCAAAGCGTGGAAGCGTTCAATGATTCCCTTTTGGAGGTCCTCTGCGAGGCCAACACCGGTCTGCACAGAACCGAAGGCGATGGTCTGGATGAAGATTCCGGGCATCAGGTAGTTGACGTAGCTTATGCCGAGCCTGGAGGTTTCAGAGCCAATGGCACCTCCAAAAACGTAACGGAATAGGAGGACGAACATCACTGGCTGAATAGTGGAGAAGACCAGTGATTGAGGTATACGTACATAATTGAGCAGGTTCCGTTTGGTGATGGTGAGGGCATCGGCTGCCATCCAGTAGAGCCGTGAACGGTGTGGATAGGTCGTTAGCTCAGCTAGTGCCATGGTAGTTATTTCTCCTCTGATAGGACGGTAGCTGGTTGATCGGTCAGCGCTAAGAAGACGTCGTCGAGGCTCGGTTCGCGAAGATTGATCTTTGTCGGATTGATCTTCTCGTTAAGGAGGCGTCCGAGCACGAGGGCAGTTGTGGCCGCTCCATCGGCGACTGGGAGTTCAAGCCGATTCTCGACCTGTTGGATCGGGGCCGATGCTAAGGTCGAGACCGCCTCTTGGGCTTTGATGGCGATTGTTTCATCTTGGAAGGAGAGTTCGAGCACGGTGGCTCCGAAACTCGCTTTGAGTTCGTTGGGCGTACCTTCGGCGATTACTAAACCATGATCGACAACGGCGATTCGCGAGGCCAGCCTA
Organism: Ferrimicrobium sp.; assembly: GCA_027365375.1. Taxonomy (GTDB): domain Bacteria; phylum Actinomycetota; class Acidimicrobiia; order Acidimicrobiales; family Acidimicrobiaceae; genus Ferrimicrobium. The sequence goes on from DAHXNM010000003.1 coordinate 3,650, forward strand.
TCCGCCTCCTCCAAATACTGGGTGGTTAAAAGGACTGTCGTTCCATCTGCCAGCAGTTTTTCGATGATCTCCCAGAGGTCGTTGCGGCTTTTTGGATCGAGACCGGTAGTTGGCTCATCGAGAAACAGAACGGGAGGTTGTGCTACCAACGCCGCAGCAAGGTCGAGTCGTCGCCGCATTCCGCCCGAATAGGTGCTAAGAACGCGTTTGGCGGCATATTCAAGGCCAAAGTCATGGAGGAGCTCAGCGCTTCGAGCACGCGCGACTTGTTTGGGAAGGTGATTGAGACGTCCTATCATGAATAGGTTCTCTTCGGCAGTGAGTCGTTCATCGACCGCAGCCGCTTGCCCTGCGAGGCCCAGGTGTTCTCGGACCTGTTGGGCGGACTTGGTCACGTCGACCCCCATGATGGTTGCTACGCCTGAGTCGGGCATGATGATTGTGGTAAGAATGCGCACAATCGTCGTTTTTCCTGCACCGTTGGGTCCAAGAAGGCCAAAGACGGTGCCAGACTCCACCTGAAAGCTGACATCTTCGAGTGCGGTCACGCCACCTCTAAATGTTTTGTGGAGGTTACGCACCTCGATGGCTACAGTCATCTCACCTCCGGTTTAGTGAATCAAAAACTGTGCTTGGTGCTGATTACGCAGGCACACGTTATAAAACATAAAACATAAAACATTGACAAAGTTTCCGTTTAGAAGCTTAGTTGGTTGACGAAGGCTCCTATCTATCTTGCTGACACATACAAAGCGGGATTCTCTTGTATGCGAACTCCTGTATAGAGCTAGCGGGCCTCCACTAATGAAGGATCGAACTGCCTTGTTTGCGACTACGACACTGGATAGGTGAGTCTTCTAGATCGACTTTGTTGGGCAGGGACTCGGATGACTGCCGCGCAGCAAGCGCCCCCGGTAGGATTCGAACCTACGCACCCGGCTCCGGAGGCCGATGCTCTATCCCCTGAGCTACGGGGGCTCAATGAGACGTAGGCGAGTCTAGCATTCTCCAGCCTTCGAGGCGGCGAAAGCGTCGTTTCTGCTGGTGGCGCTGATATGCTTTGCTCAAAGCTCATTGTCCTGAGGGATATCTGTATTCGAGTAGTGAAGGAGTCGAGGGTGGCGATTGCAGACCGGCTGTTAGCGTTGGTGCATACCGCTGCTCAGGATAGTTTTGAGATCTTGCATTCTGGGTCGGCAACCCTTAAGGCAGTCACGGTTGACGAGCCGTCAGTGTCTGAACATGGCGATTACGCCACAAATGCAGCGCTGGTACTAGCCAAGCAGGTGGGACAGCAACCGCGAAGGATAGCTGAGCTGCTTGCTGACCGACTGCGCGGCGAGTCGATGATCGACCGAATAGATATCGCTGGACCTGGTTTCTTGAATTTTTGGATCACTCCGCTCGCCCTGTCTGAAGAGATTACTGCACTTATTCAGCGTGGTGACGATTATCTTCGACCTGATTTGGGTCATGGAACAACCGTACAGGTGGAGTTTGTCTCGGCAAATCCAACCGGTCCCCTACACGTTGGCAATGGTTGGCTAGCCACCTATGGTGATGCATTAAGTCGACTGCTTGAATTCGTTAACTATAGGGTCACCAAAGAGTATTACGTCAACGATACTGGTGGACAGATCAGGCAGCTTGGAGCCTCGATCATAGCTGTTCGCAACGGTGATGAGGTTCCCGAAGGTGGTTACCAGGGCACCTATATTTCAGACCTCGCTGGCAGGTATCCGGGTTCAGATGATCTGGTTGAGGCCGGAAGTTGGGCGGTGCCTATCATCCTTGAGCTCATTAGAGTCACGCTTAGCAACTTAGGAATTGAGATGGATAGCTGGTTTTCACAGGCTTCCATCGAGGAGTCGGGCGATGTCGCTGATGTGGTGGCCAAGCTCGAGGCTCGAGGCGCGATTTACGACCATGACGGTGCCCTCTGGTTCGCCTCCGAACGCTTTGGCGATACTCGTGATCGAGTTATGCGCAAGTCAAACGGCGATTTCACTTACCTCGCAGGAGATATTGCTTACCATTACAACAAGCTTGTAGTTCGTGAGTTTTCTTTGGTGATCGACGTGCTGGGGGCCGATCACCATGGTCAGGTCGCCTCCATGATGGCTGCTATCCGAGCTCTTGGCATCGATGAGCATCGCCTGGAGATCAAACTTGGTCAGATGGTATCGTTGCTGGAGCAAGGACAGGCGGTCAAGTTCTCCAAGCGAGCCGGTACCGCGATTCCACTCGACTGGCTCGTCCAGGAGCTAGGGAGTGATGCCACTCGTCTTCTTATCCTGTCAAGCTCCATCGATCGCGCGTCGCAGATCGATCTTGCCCAGGCGAAATCGCAGTCTATGGAGAATCCAGTCTTCTACATCCAGTATGCACATGCTCGAATTGCAGCGTTGTTGCGTAACGCGGCGAATCAAGGCGTGCACCTTGAAGATGCCTATGCAGAGTCAATAGCGGCGCTTACCCATCCACGCGAAGTCACGCTGATGAAGGATTTGATACGGCTGGGGTCGGTGATAACTCGCGCCGCTGAAGAGCGCGCACCTCACAAGGTTGTGGCTTGGCTTATGCAGGCGGCCTCTGATTTCCACGGCTTCTATCATGACTGTCCGGTGTTGACCGCACCTAAGGCTGAGCGTGATGCCAGACTGATGCTTGCACGAGCAGCTCAGCTCGCAATCGCCACTGCACTCGGTCTTCTTGGGGTAACACCTCTCGAGGAGATGTAGGTTGGGAGACCTGGGGGCTCTTCCCGAGCATCTCGCTCCACACACGGCGACGGTAGATGCGGCAGGCGAACTCGTGATTGGCGGGATTCGTGTCAGTGAACTCGTGGGACAGTACGGGAGTCCGCTTTTTATCTATGACGAGGAGCATCTCCGAGCACGAATGCGCGATGCGGTTCGGGGTTTTGGGGGAGGTGGGGTGATCTATGCGTCCAAGGCATTTCCCTCCATGGCGATGGCACGACTTGTCAGCGAGGAGGGTTTGTGGTGGGATGCGGCCTCTTTGGGGGAGCTAGAGGCGGGTCTGCGTGGCGGGGTGGAGCCGACGCGTGTGGTCCT
>DAHXNM010000012.1 GCA_027365375.1 Ferrimicrobium sp.
AACTGAAAGCATGATCGAGAAAACGGTAAAAATAGCAAAGCCGGTGTTGTACATTCGCACTCGACCGAAGATATCACCAAGACGCCCAAAGCTCACGACCAGAACTGCAGTCACGAGCATGTAGCCCATCAAGAGCCAGAGAAAATAGCTGGTATTGCCCGGCGTCAGTGGATTTAAATGAATCCCACGGAATATGTCCGGCAAAGCGATCAGCACGATCGAGGCATCGATGGAGGCCATCAACATACCAAGAGTGGTATTCGACAACGTAGACCATTTGCCTTTGTATGGATCTATGTTGTCCCGTGGCGATTCATCACTCCCGCGTGCTAGCAGAGTTGTTGCACCACTCATCTCCACTCCTCGCCTGGTTGTCTCAACCCAGCCGCTAACACATCCAGATGCGAGGCAAGCTCCTCAACAAGAGAGATCCTCCCCTCGTGCTCACTCCACGACATCATGGCCAGGCGGGCCGCGACCAACGTGGTAGCCACAACGAGCGACGCGTACCACCCCAACATCGAACCTCCACCACGCTCGGCCAGTGGCACGACGAGTTGGCGCTCAACCTCTGCCCAGCTAGCGACGTGGCGAACGAGAAGAGTAGGGTTCGAGCGAATAATCCGTAGACGATCGAGAAGTTCCACATGGTCTTCATCAAGTGCGGCCAACACCTCGATCAGCATCGCACGAAGTGCCTCTGCTGGCGTCTCTGTCAACGGCCGAGCAGCGAGAACCGCGAGCATGTCACTCACCAAGTTCGGATCCAAACCGCAGAGAGCATCCTCTTTAGACGAAAAATAGTTGAAGAAGGTACGCGGCGATAGTTCGGCATTTGCCGCGATAGCCTCCACCGTCACTGCGCCCAACCCATGCTGAGTAACCAGCGAGACAGCCGACCTCCGAAACGTCTTCCGAGTGGCTTGCTTCTTACGCTCTCGAAGCGAGGGCATGATAGTAATTTTATCCATTCTTTACACTCTATGCACTTTTGCACACAGTGCCGCAATAATCGGTGGATTCCTGCTCCAAAACGAAGCTGCCGATGTGTCAACAATGCCACATCTTGAAGCGTTCTCGCTCCAACGCGCTGTCCTGCCACCACCATCGTGTTAGGTCGGATACGCCTCACCTACTCCTCTCGCTGTATCCGATCAGAGTGCAACAGATCGTTAATCTCTGTAGATCGACGACGTAAAACCGATGGCGGCTATCGGCCGAGCTAGCCCCAGATCCGTGTGACCTCTTTCAAGAGGATCGTGAACTGAGCATCATGAGGGTGGATCATCCCCTGCCCAGACCAGCCAGGCTGAGTTAGGATACTGGCCGCTCTTGGCGACCCATCATAGACATCTGGCCATCCACTAAATTACGTCGGAACATTGCATCTTCACGCAGACGCGAACGGATTTCGCAGCTCGGTGGTAATTGTCGCACCACCGACGGCATGGCATCTCAACCGCGTGACCCGAGAACAAGCAAAGGTGAGTACGAAGCACGCCGGGCCCAACGACGCTCCTCCGCATTTGAGATACTCGCAGGAATATTGCACCTCGCCACTTAGATACCCCTGGTCTGACTAGGAGCCAGTCCCTCAGGTGTCATGAATTTGAACTATAGCGTCGGCGTGCTGCTATAACGTACCATGATCGAGCGCCCGGTCTTATCGCAAAAAAACGGCCACGAAGTCACGCCAGAAAGGGCCAAGGTAATGCACCGGTGGAAAGATCATCGAGGAGAGGAGGTTGGTGCCAACGATGCCACTCGGGGCGCTATCGGTATATGTTGCGAAATTCACCCAGTCTGGGTTTATATCAAGCTGCATACCTTCAATCGCTCCCGCATGGACTAGAACTGCTCCGAGTTCTGCAGGGGAGAGCCCAGGTCCACCTACCCAAACAAGGTTATGATTTGCAGTTACTCCGATGCCACTACGCCAAGTGCTAACCAAGTTTCCGAGTGAGTAACCCCATGTGACCAGGGGTGCAAAACTCGCCTGCGGTGTCACCTCCCCATGATCGACCAGGAGGGTGAGATTCTGTCGGACCGACTGCACCGATGCGTTCATAGACACCTCGCTCCCCCACGCACCGATGGTCACCGTTCCATTGTCATACTCTACTAATGAGGCATCTCCATTGTGGAGAGGAGAGCCATATCGTCCAGCCTGATAGAAACCTCCTGAAGTAGCACTGAACTGAAAACCGCCTTCGAATGCGGCCAACAGAGTCGGGAACCGCGAGGCCGGGATCGGCGCTTGGTATGGCCATGAACCACCAGGCTGAGTGGTTCCCGCGTAGATCTGTGTACTCGCCTGTTGCTGATTGATCCACGCAACCGCCACTGGTTGAGCTCCGGATTGAGGCACTATCGTGGTCGTAAAGAGTGCTGCCCCTCCGCTGCCTTCATCACCCTTTGGAACCCATGGTACTGGCTGGGCTCCAGCGGCCATAGGGCTCAGAGTAACCGGTGCATACCAGAGTTGTTCGTAGGAGCCGAGACGCGACGATGGGCGTAGAAAGCCACGGTTAACAAAAGCTGCCCAAGGATAGGCATGCACGACCTCCGCGATTGGAGAAAACGTCACGGTTCTGGGCCAAACCAGGAGCAGCCCAAGTGCCACCAATCCGAGGCTGGTCCTGTGAACTCGCGCACCCGGTCCAATCCGATCATGCCTCATCGATCCAAGCTATCCGAACCAAGAACAGCAACCGGCTCGTCGGGACTCACCCGTTGCCAGCAAAGCATTACCCAGAGATTTACGATGAGAGATCTCGAAACATCAAGCCTCCAATCGGCTCGATGCCGATCTCCACAATCTAGTGATCGCAAAGCTCACACGATAAGGGGCCCAGCCTAATCGACTACAACCGGGTTGATCCGAGCACACTATTACCAGGTACGCTGGGCCAAACTAATAATTACTTGGCTCTATAGGAACGAAGAAAACTGTTCAACACCGCGGTGCAAATCGCATGCATCGAGTTCGGGAGTGTACACGTCTCGCCGTAGCTCCCAGGGTCGGCAGTTGGAGAATAAGTGATGACCGCGTTGGCCGGATCGTTACCACCTGATGGCGTGGCAACACCTTGATAGACATGAGCATCAGCCTGAAACCCAACGATGGTCGGGGTAATGGCAGTGACCTGCACGCCAGTGGGCAACTGCTGGCACCGGGGGAACCCTTCACTAGCGAACAACTTGGCAGCGTCTTCAAAGAATGAACATGCACGGGCTGCAGCCTGCACCGGGCTCGCCGCGGTCTCGAAGCCACTGACTGCCCGAGCTGTGGAGTTTGCCGGCAGCCGCCAGCCAGCTCCCCATGACGACGGAGGGGTGCCTTGGCCGCCGGGGTAGGCAATCACCCCTCCGCTTCCATCAGCTCCGTAAGACCCACTGCAACTCCAGCCCTTAGGGGCCAAGATGAAGAGGAGGCCACGTGTATCGGTGTATGCCATAAGATCATGGCCGACACCATAGGAAAGCTCAACCGGCAGCCTTGCCGGCAACGATGATGACGCCTTCGATTGGGCTCCATAGGTCGTCGGACAGACCCTGACTCGGAGCGAGGCCACGCGTGCAGGAGTTGACCCACTCCGAACTGAAGTGCCAGCAGGTCGCGACCTCTCAACATGAACGGACCTGGAGTGTATCCCGCAGGCCGCGAGAGTAAGTGTCACCACAACGAGCAAGATGAACCGATCGCGCATCATCACAACCCGTCCTCTCATATCGCCGCCTCTCGCTCACTGCATCTTCAGCCCAGGCACGCTAGATCCCACTCGATCATACCCCCCAACAACAGTCGGCTCGCTCTTGTCTTGAGGATGACGCCTAGGGTCGGTACAGGTCAAACCCTACTGCATCGACTACGTCTCACTAATTCGAACTACCGAGAATTGGTAACTACCCGAACTCAGGCCATCAACGGACTACAAGCGAACTCTGCCTCGCTTCACACCTAGATTGCGTCTCAACCGATCTCGGGCCTGCACTCAGCGACTCAGATAATGGCGAACCAGATCCCGCCGCCATGATCGCCGGAGACATTGAGAGGTAACATGAGCAATGATCGG
>DAHXNM010000038.1 GCA_027365375.1 Ferrimicrobium sp.
TGGCTGCTTGATAGAGATGACGATGAGGTCATCGAAGATGAGGAGTTGGATCGCGCTCTTGAGGGCATACTGTTGGGACTCGTTGAAAAGACGATCTACGCATCCGCCTCGAAGGCGATGCGGACTCGATTGGAGTCGACCGCGGCATCACTCCCGGTCTCACTCGAGGCCTCTGACCTAGTCGATCAGGCCGAGAACGTTGTTCTACCGTCGTCGGGGCTCGGTGAGGCGATAGCCAGAGCTCTGGCTCGGGCGAGCATGAACACTGAGGCAGATCCGACGCCACTCGATCGATCATCGGTGGACGTCATCGGGATCGGTTTGAGTTTCTTGGATCGGCTAGAGCGGATGACGTCGTTTTCTGCAATGATTGCAGGAGGAACTGGGGTAGAAGTTATAGTGAGCTTCGTGATTTTGCTTGAAGCTCATGCGTTTGGAGCTATCGGGTTACGCCAAGTCGGTGACGATATCGAGGTGGGGGTTATCGATGGCGAGCGACTTGGTCTTGTAGCTGAGATGGTGCGTACCCTTGGCTGATGGCTTGCTTGCTGGGGACGCTGGTGAGGTGGTCGCCCTTGCGACGGTGGCAAGAACAATCGAGGGCCTGCTGTCTCTTGGCATCGGACCCATTGGACTAGCCGAGTTGGCCGAGTTTCTCGAGTTGGAGGTGGGCTATGTCGAGGAGGCGCTCGATTCTCTAGCAGCCGATCTCGTCGAGCATAATCGTGCAACCAGGGTGGTCAAAGTGGCCAACGGATATGCACTCAAGACGGCACCCGATCTTGCTGGTGTGCTAGGCCGCTTTCTCTCCGAGGACCAAAGTCCAACTCTTTCAGCGGCGGCGATGGAGGCATTGGCGGTGGTGGCTTACCTTCAGCCGGTCTCTAGAGCACAGGTCTCTGAGATTCGTGGGGTCAGTTCGGACGGAGTGATCCGTCTTTTGGTCGACCGTGGTCTCATCGAGGGCGATCGGCGACGAGGTCGAATCGGCGAGCCTATCCTCTTTCGAACTACCGAGCTGTTCTTGGAACGCTTTGGACTCGAAAATCTCACGAACCTGCCTGCGCTCGCCGACTTTGTGCCCTCCGCCGAACTGGTAGAGGTGCTCGAGGAGTCAAGACGGAACCGGTAGGTGAGCGACTTCAGAAGGTGCTTGCCGTACGCGGATATGGGTCAAGACGAACGGCGGAGGGCTTGATTGAGGCGGGTCGTGTCACCGTGAACGGTGAGGTCGCGCGGCTTGGTTGCCGAGTCGTCGACGCAGATTCGGTCTGCGTGGATGGAGCCCCGGTGGGAATCATTGAGTCGCTTGAGTACAAGCTACTCAACAAGCCCTCTGGCGTAGTCTCAACCGCTAACGATCCTCACTGTCGCAAAACGGTAGTGGATCTAGTGCCGAGCGTCAGTCGCATATATCCCGTAGGACGGCTCGATGCCGAGAGCGAAGGGTTGTTGATCCTTACTAATGACGGACCCTTTGCCGATTATCTGATGCATCCACGCGGTGGTGTGGAGAAGGAGTACCTGGTCGCGATAGATCGGCGAGTCACTCCACAGCTTCTTGGAGCCTTGCGCCGTGGTATCGAAGTCGATGGAGATCTCCTGGTTGCTAAGCGTGTAGGCCAGCTCTCGAGCCAGGCACTACGCATCGTACTCAAGCAAGGCAAGAATCAGCAGATTCGTCGGATGGTTGCCGCCTGTGGGTTTGAGGTGACCCGGCTGGTTCGCACGAGAATCGGCTCACTTGCCGATCCCTCGCTCGCACCAGGGCAGTCGCGAGACATCAGCACCGCCGAGTTGATCGCATTGCGTAGCGGAGGACGGTCGATCCGCTAACCTGTCACCCATGGGTGTACGAGCAGTGCGAGGAGCGACGACGGTCGAGGCTGATACCGTCGAGGCTATAGATAAGAATGTGCAAGAGCTCGTCAGTGCGATGCTCGAGCGCAATTCGATCCACAAGGACCAGCTGATCAGTATCTTGTTCACGGCGACGCCGGATCTGCATGCGATGTTTCCAGCGGCAGCAGCAAGAGCTCTTGGACTTGGCGATGTTCCGTTGATGTGTGCTCAGGAGCTCAGCATCGATGGGGCAGTCAGATTCTGTGTGCGCGTAATGATGCATATTGAGGATGACCGGGCCAGAGGCGAGTTCCATCATGTCTACCTTCGCGGCGCGGTTGGTCTCCGCGACGATCTGCCGGACTAAGCAGCGGTGCGAGCACAGATCACCTCGACGGATCCGTTCCTATCTGGGGATCTTCAGCCTCCTCCCGATAAGTCAATAAGCCACCGTGGACTGCTGTTGGCGCTACTTGCTGAGGGGATTTCACGCCTTGACAACCTCAGCTCGGCACTTGATGTGACAGCCACTGGATCGATGGTCGAGCTTTTTGGGGCTTCACTCGAGACCGAGGGGTCGGTTACGCTAGTAGAGAGCCCTGGCATTGCTGGCTTACTCGAGCCAGCTGGTGTCCTTGACCTTGGAAATTCGGGTACCGGGGTGCGTTTGGGCATCGGGGTTGCGACCCTCGTCCAAGGGGTATCGGTCTTCACGGGGGATGATTCCTTGCGACGACGGCCGATGGGGCGGGTGATATCGCCGCTCCAAGAGCTTGGCGCCTCTATCTGGGGCCGCGGCGGTGACGGAATGCTCCCAGTGGCTGTCCGAGGTGGTGGGCTAAGGTCAGGCGTCGTTCGGCTGCGGGTGGCATCTGCGCAGCTGAAATCAGCCCTGCTCTTGGCGGCGTTGGGGGTAGACGGACCAGTTAGTGTTGTCGAACCTACGCTGAGCCGACCACATACCGAGGAGCTATTTGCGCTCACTGGAGTGGGGTTCGATGAGGACTTCGAGGAGCAAGGTGGTTCCCACCGGGTCACTGTCTCCGGCCCTACACGGCCGTCTCCGTTCAGCTTCAGGATTCCGGGTGATCCGTCGGCGGCTGCTTTTTTTGTGGTCGCCGCTTGCTGTATTCCAGGCGCGGTCTTGACGGTAGAGGATCTCTATCTCGGGCCCACCCGAGCTGGTTTTCTCGAGATTCTAGCCCAGATGGGAGCCGATCTCGTTCTAGGTGATGGACGGGTCACGGTGAAGGGAGGTTCGCTGGAGGGCACCGAGGTTGGTGGCCGAATCATCCCGAGTTTGATCGATGAGATCCCTATTTTGAGCGTCGCTGCCGCCATCGCCGATGGGGTGACCACTATCCGGGACGCCTCTGAACTCCGAGTCAAGGAGACGGATCGCATTGAGACCACAGCAGGCCTGTTGCGCGCCTTCGGCGTAGAGGTGATGACGTTGGCGGATGGTTTGGTGGTCCATGGTGGCCTCCGCCCAGGATCCTTGTGCGGAGATCGGCGACGAGTGATGGCAAATCTCGACCATAGGATCGCTATGTCTGCGGCGGTGCTGGGGTTGTTAGCGGGTGGTGTCACCGAGATAGATGGTGTCGAGACGGTTGCTACCAGCTATCCAGGCTTCTTCTCAGACCTTGACCGTCTTAGTTCTGCGACGATCCAACTCGATGGAGCCGCGAATCCCTAGCTGAAGCGACTCGTGTTCAAGACCGTTGGGTAGTGCCGGGCGTGTGTGCTGGAGCCAACTCTACGGGCGAGGTGCAAGTGGTGGTGAATACCCAAATGCAGAGGACTGCGGGTTGTGCTCGCGGTTCTCCTTCTCGATGCCATTCGGGCTCGAGCATGCATCGCTTGGGAGTTATTCCTTACTGCTAGCCCAACTTTCGGAGAATCTTCCCGAATTGGCGTCTGGTGTGATCTTTTTGCCCGATTTCGATGGGTTATCCACAGGTGGGATTTGTATTATGGCAGGTTATATACCGGGTGGGGTATGTTTGGAGATGAATGTAGTGTCCTAATTATTAATATACTTGTGATTAA
>DAHXNM010000095.1 GCA_027365375.1 Ferrimicrobium sp.
CGAGATCCCGATCCCTGAAGAGTTCCAAGCAAGCGACTACAACGAGTCAGCGACCATCTACCTACGTCACCTAACCGAGGCGGGTGCAGCCGAGCGCTATGGATCACAGCTCGACGAGCGTACTCGCTCACGAATCGACTATGAACTCGCCGTCATCGCTGAGATGGGCTTCTCCGGCTACTTCCTGGTGGTGTGGGACCTCATACGACACGCTGTGGAGGCTAAAATTCGAGTCGGCCCGGGCCGAGGATCTGCCGCTGGATCAGTGGTCGCCTTCTGTCTGAGAATCGTCGACCTTGACCCGATACGCTACGATCTGCTCTTTGAACGCTTTTTGAATCCGGGCCGAACGCAGATGCCCGATATCGACATGGACTTCGATGAGCGTTATCGCTCCGAGATGATCCGCTACGCGGGCCGCCGTTATGGAGCCGATCACGTTGCTCAGATCGTAACCTTCTCCACCATCAAGGCACGAGCCGCCGTCAGGGACGCAGCACGCGTCCTTGGGCTCCCATACGCCGTTGGTGATCGGATCGCCAAGGTCATGCCCCCGCTAGTCATGGGCCGCGACACCCCACTAGCGGCGTGCCTGGAGCTAAAACCTGGCCACGAGGACGGCTACCAAGCGGCCGCCGAGCTCAGAGAGATGGTCGAGACCGACCCCGAGGTTCGTACGGTCGTAGACGTCGCAACCGGCCTTGAGGGGCTGCGCCGCCAAGATGGCATCCATGCCGCGGCGGTAGTCATTACCAACGAGCCGCTAACGAAGTACCTACCTATCCAACGTAAACCCGATCCCGGACAAGACCCGACGCTCGCGCCGATGGTGACTCAGTACGAGATGCACGGCGTCGAGGAGCTAGGGCTTCTCAAGATGGACTTCCTAGGGCTTCGGACCCTCTCTGTGCTCGATCGTGCGATTGAATTAATCAAAGAATCTCGCGGGATCGAACTCACCCTAGAAGGCATCCCCTTAGACGACGAACCAACGTACGCGATGCTCCGCGAAGCTGACACCATCGGAGTCTTCCAACTAGAAGGAACCCCAATGCGAGCCCTAGTCCGCTCGCTTGCACCCACCCGTTTCGATGACATCGCAGCCCTTACAGCCCTATACCGTCCAGGCCCAATGGCCGCTAACATGCACAACGACTATGCCGATCGTAAAAACGGTCGCAAACAGATCACCTACCTACATCCTGATCTTGAAGAGCTCCTCTCCGATACCTATGGTCTCATGATCTACCAGGAGTCGGTCATGCGAGTCGCGCAAAAATTTGCCGGCTACAGCTTGGCGGAAGCTGACAACCTCCGCAAAGCCTGTGGGAAAAAGATTCGAGAACTCATCGCCGCTGAGCGCGAGAAATTTGTCAAAGGGTGTATCGATACCGGCTATGGCGAGCAGATCGGCACAGAACTGTTCAACATCATCGAGCCATTCGCCGACTATGCGTTCAATAAGTCACACTCTTATGGCTACGGCCTTATTGCGTATCAGACCGCCTATCTGAAGGCCAACTACCCAACCCAATACCTAGCCGCCTTGTTGACATCTGTGAAGGATGACAAGGACAAGACTGCACTATACCTCGCTGAGGCGAGTGCACATCAGATCTCAGTTCTCGTCCCCGACATAAACCACTCGATGGCCGATTTTGTGGTTGTAAAGGAGGGGGATGTAGAACAGATCCTCTTTGGACTCGCAGCAATCCGCAACGTCGGAGAGGGCCTAGTCGGGATGATCGTCGCCGAGCGCGAGGCGAATGGTCCGTTCCAGGATTTTGGCGACTTCTGTCTTAGGGTAGATCCAGTCGTGCTCAACAAGCGCACCATCGAATCACTCATCAAAGGTGGCGCCTTTGACAGCCTTGGTTACTCCCGGAAGGGGCTATCCGAGATCCATGAGGGTGTGATCGACCAGGCTCTTGACAAGCGCCGGGAACGTGACCGTGGCGTCTTCTCTCTCTTTGAAGACCCGATCGATGTTGCCGCAGGAGTAGTCACCCTTGAGATAAACCCCTCCGACGACGAGTGGCCCAAGGATGTGCTCCTCAAAGCCGAACGCGAGATGCTCGGCCTCTACGTTAGTTCACACCCCCTCGCTGGCCTCGATGCCCAACTTGCCAAGATCGCAGCACTCAAGGTAGCGGAGGCGCTAGAGTTCGCCGATAGTGGCGTCAGCCAAGCAGTAACCGTGGTCGGAGTGGCAACGACTCTCACCAAACGGCATACCAAGAAGGGTGAACTAATGGGGAGTATCACCCTCGAGGATCTCCGCGGAGCGATCGAGGTGATGGTCTTCCCAAAGACGATGGCTGAGTTTGGCCAACTCCTTGTCCAGGATACGATCCTAAAGATCCAAGGACGCCTCGACACCCGCGAGGAACGCCCGAAGCTCGTAGCGATGTCGATCGAGGTCGTGGAGCTTGCCCAACCCGAGTTTGTAGACGGAGCCGAGGTGGCAACGCTGACCATGCCCGCTGAGCTCGCAAGTCGCAGCGAACTCGAGCGTCTCCGACAGGTTCTTGAGGCGCATGAAGGCGAACACCCGGTAGTCCTCAAGATTGGCGCTATGCGTTTCTTTGTCGATGGCATCTCGATCCCAATAGATAACAACCTGATCGGGCATTTACGAAGCAGCTTTGGTGACCGAGTGGCGTTCGCCTGAGAATATCACTCGGCTAAGGCTGGTGGCTTAGCTAGCTTGGCCAGCCTGACTGCTTGCTACTTGACTGCTTGGCACCTTCGCAACGTGAAAGTGCTCAGCCAGTTTCACGATCACCGCCTATTTAGCCCTCAGTTGAATCAGAAAATGCATACAAGCGCTTCTTGGCCACTCACGATAACTTCACGAACTAAGCGGATCCAGTATCTAAGAGATAGAAGCAGTCAAGCTCAATCCACTTACATCTTGTTCGTGGCTTTACCAGCACAGAATGACCGACGGTTCAGTGGACCTTCAGGACACCAACAAGAA
>DAHXNM010000065.1 GCA_027365375.1 Ferrimicrobium sp.
ATACCAACTAATACCGCAGCGGCGACAAAGACCGTGAGCGCCACCGCCGCAACTCTACGAAAGTGCAATCGCATCAAAAGCTTGACCAAGGGTTCGACGATGATAGCCCCAACGATAGCAACAAGAACCTCAATGGCTAGATGCTTCATGTACATTACAAAGGCAAGCGCCAACACAATCCCAAGGACACCAACCTCGGCAAGAAAGATCTGTCTCCCAAGACCGGCATATCGACGGGCAGTTTCATCAGCCCTCATCTGTGCTCACTCTCAACTCCATCATGGCGACCACACAGCCGGCACCTCAAACTCTCTAAGAACAATGACCGCTCGACTTTGAGTACTCGATCCTCACTCCAGCAGCCAAACCGATAGCCTCCAATCGATACAAGCATCACGCTGTCCACCCGCGTTCCGGAACGTAAACGCCCACCTTAGCCCTTCTAGTGGTGGTTGTTGACACTATTAAGCACCACATTCCGGCTTTATTCAACTAGGGTGAATGTGTGAGCACTTGGCGGTCCAAGGGCGGCGACGGTCGCCGTAACATCTCCCACCGCCTCCCATCCGATCAGTCGCGAGAGGTTATAACAGGGACTCGACGCAGTCTAGGCAAGCTTGTTCGACACTTCGCTATCCGAGGGATATGGGGATTTGCGATCCTTCTGGTGATCGAGTACCTGGTTATCCCACAGATAGCCGGAGCACGAAAAACTCTCCACCTACTAAGCCAAGCCAACTATTGGCTCATCCCGTTAGCAATCATGGCCGAAGCCCTGTCGCTCTTCTCTTATGCCAAGCTCACCTCAGCCGTTCTGCCCCAACCACAACCCTCGCTGAAGTCATTGGCCAAGGTCGACCTATCAGGGCTTGCGGTATCCCATGTATTGCCAGGCGGTACCGCCAGCGGAGCAGGGCTAACTGTACGCCTTCTCAACGGTCTCGGCGTCCGAGGCACAGATGCAGGGGTTGCGCTCGCCACTCAGGGCATCGGCTCTGCCGTCGTGCTCAACCTCATCCTCTGGTTGGCGCTCATCATCTCGCTACCGTTATTCGGTTTCAACACGCTCTACCTAATCGTCGCAGCCCTCGGCATCGTGCTGATGGCGCTCGTGATAGCGCTGGTCCTGACCCTCACGCGCGGCAATCAGCGGCTGGTGGATCTGGTTGATAAGATGGTCGGAAAGGTCCCATTCCTTAACCGTATTCAGTCTCCGCTACATGCTGGTATTATCCGGGCCGGTGAACGAATTCGCGCTCTCGTCGGAGACCGAGAGCTGCTAAGAAGGGCGATTACCTGGGCAGCGTGTAACTGGCTCTTCGACGCTCTGAGCCTCTGGATTATGTTGCTCGCCTTCGGCTCCGTCGTTAATCCCGACGCGCTGCTGGTAAGTTATGGAATTGCAAACGTTGCGGCGGCAATCCCTATTACCCCAGGCGGCCTTGGAGTAGTCGAGGGAATCATGATCCCGTTAATCACCGGCTTTGGAACACCCAGGGGTGTGGCGATTCTCGGGGTCCTATCGTATCGGCTATTTAACTTCTGGATACCGATCCCTGTGGGAGTGGGAACTTACGTGTCACTCAAGCTAAGTCGAGGAGAGGAGATCACGATGGAACTGGATCGAATTGAACCGCCTCCAGATGACGAGGATGACTCGAAAAAGTAAACTGTTCGACGCCCGCCGACTATTTGGTTCTATCACACGGTGCAGACCCTAGGCGCCTGAGACCATGTGCGCCTCACTACAGGCACCTTATCTTGAGCCATGTCCCAGGCGCTGCTCCAATCGGAGACCTTATGCAAGGAGACGTCGACGCCTAGGTCGTCGATCTTTCGTAAACGATCGACTCGTAGGTGCCTAGTTCAGCTGTTTCATGGACTACTTCTGTCGTTGCTGTTGCACGATGATGTGAGTCGGTAGCCCTTGAGCAACTTCAGCGGCCTCAGAATACATTTCAGAGAGGGTTGGGTGCGGGTGAATAGTGAGCGCGAGGTCATCAATGGTCGCGCCGAGTTCAATCGCTAGCACGGCTTCGCTGATGAGATTCGACGCATCAATCCCTACGATGTGTACACCAAGTAACCGTCTGCTGTCCGCCAGCGCAATGAGCTTCACCTCACCCACCGATGCACCGAGAACTATGGCGCGCCCATTCGCGCGATAGGGAAACTTGGCGACAAGGACGTTGTCAGGATAACGCGAACGCGCCTCCTGTTCACCCAGACCAGCGGCTGCCACCTCTGGCTCAGCAAAGATTACAGCCGGTATTACAGTGGCATCGTTGCCTGCCTGCTGCCCAGCGGCAACCTCAGCAGCCACTTTGGCCTCGTAATAGGCCTTATGAGCAAGCATAGGCCCAGGGACGATATCACCGATGGCAAAGACATGCGCATTGGAGGTTCTCATCTGGTCATCAACCTCGACACGGTGATCAGGACCAAGAGAGATGCCGGCCACAGCGAGCCCGAGATCATCATCCAGGTTCGGCACTCGTCCAACCAACACGGCGACCGCGTTGCCGCGAATCTCCTCCGCGACCTCACCGTTGGCAATCTCAACCACGACGGAGTCACCCACGGCCTTCATGCCATGGACATCAACGCCGGTTCGCACCTCAACACCCATCTCTCTCAGGACTGTACGAAGTGTACGCTGAATCTCTGGCTCGATGCCCATCACAATCTCTGGTGCCATCTCGAGAATCGTCACCTTGGTACCCAGTCGTGCATGAGCACTTCCAAGCTCGATACCGATATAGCCTCCACCAATGACGATCAAATCACGACGGATCACTGGAGTAAAAAGCAGGTCAGTTGAGTCCAATACCCGTTGGTGATCGACAGTGAAACCATCAAGTTCGCGAGGTGAGGATCCTGTAGCCAGGATACAGTCCTTGAACTTTATCCTGCTGGTCTCGTGGCTTGCACGAATCCGAACCTCGTTGGGGCCTACAAAACTCGCCTCACCCTCGACGATCTCTACCTCTGCAGCCTTAAGTAGCTGGCGCACACCAGAGGTAAGACGCTCTACGCTGGCAGTTACTGTCTGCGAAAGGACAATCGGGTCGATGTGGGCGTCCTCTGTAACCACCCCCTTCTTCGAGAGGCTATCCAGCTCGTGAAAACGACTTGATAACTCAATGAGTGCCTTCGAAGGGATGCAGCCAACATTGAGACAGACCCCACCAATGTTCTCTCGTTCAACCAAGGTGACCGACCTTCCCAGTTGCGAGGCACGAATCGCCGCGCTGTACCCGCCCGGACCGCCTCCGATTACGAGGAGATCCGCCTGTTCGGTAAACTCGCCGACTACCACCTACTTCATCTCCATCATCAGCCGCACCGGATCACTCAACAAGGAGATGATGCGCATCAAAAATCTAGATGCATATCCCCCATCGATAATACGGTGATCGAAGGTGAGCGAAAGAGTCATCTGGTCCCCTACCCCTACGGTTCCATCATCGAGAACCACTGGACGCTTGCGAATCGGACCGACACCAAGGATTCCGACCTCTGGGTAGTTGATGATCGGGGTAGCATAGACGCCACCGATGGTTCCATAGTTAGTAATAGTGAACGTTGAACCCGTCAACTCTGCGGAGGTAAGGGTATGAGCCCTCGCACCCTCAATCAGATGACCGAGCTCCCTTGAGACCTGGACCAACGACTTTTCAGCCACAGATCGAAGCACCGGTACCATCAACCCCTGGGGATCATCGACGGCAAATCCAAGGTGCACGTCAGTATAGGTAACGATCTCACCAGCCTCCTCATCAAGCCGGCCGTTGAGATCTGGGAACTGCTCCAACACCCCAGCCACTGCCTTGGCTATCAGCGGAAGATAGCTGATCCGCTCGGGTTGGAGACGCTCATTCATGTCTTTACGCAGGGCCACCAAAGCTGCGACGTTCGCCTCCTCGAAGACCGAGACCTGCACCGCATGTGACCAGGAGCGAGCCATGTTCTCAGCTATTCGCTTTCGGATTCCGACTAATGGACGCCGTTGTTCCTTAGCCACCTCAATCGACATGTTGGCCAAGACCTGCTGACCACCGACCGGCACCTCCGTGGGCTCTAAAACATCACCCTTGGTCAGTGAAGACACTCGCTGGACACCTCCACCGCCAGCCGCGCTTTGGAGATCCTCGGCGAGTACTCTACCATCTGGCCCAGTCCCTTGTACAAGATTGATGTCGAGCCCAAGTTCACGTGCCAACCGACGCACAGCAGGCGTCGCGAGTGCACGCTCTCGCCCACTCTCAACAATGGCCGCAGGTTTGTTAGGTGAGACAGAGGCCGACTCTCGAATAGGCGCTGGTGGGACAGGATTCGCCTGAGGCTCTGGTCTTGGCGCAGCTGAATCGGTAGAGAACGCGACCACTACCTCGCCAACCTTGACAGTATCCCCCTCATGGAACAGAACCTTGTCAATCGATCCGGAGACTGGGGCACCAATCGTCACGACCGCTTTGTCGGTCTCGACATCTAGCAAGGGCTCATCGCGCTTGACTTCATCGCCCTCTTGGTTGTACCACTTTACGATCTGAGCCTCGTGTAGACCCTCGCCTACATCGGGAAACTTCCACTCCACAGTCAACTACTCCTTAAAATCGCACCGACGCCAAAGCGGCTGTAATCACTTGCGAGGTATCTGGCAACCAAAGATCCTCAAACATGGTCATCGGATACGGAGTGTCGTACCCGGTGACACGCAACACCGGCGCCTCCAAGTAAAGAAACGCCTTCTCCTGAATCACAGCAGCAAGCTCTCCTCCAAAGCCTGAGGTCCTGACGGCCTCATGGACTACTACCGCTCGCTGGGTCTTCTGGACCGAAGCGACCAGAGTCTCCTCGTCAAGCGGGGTCAGGGTCCGAAGGTCGATCACCTCTGGAGAGACGTCATACTGGGCCACCAACTCATCAGCGGCAGCGAGAATGAGCGCCATCGATGGCCCCCAACCTATCAAGGTCACATCGGTACCTTCGCGAACGACATTTGCCTTCCCAAGGGGAATACGATAAGCCTCCTCGGGCACCTCATCACGAAAGGCGCGATACAGCCGCATTGGCTCAAGGAACAGGACCGGATCCGGGTCATCGATAGCGCTGAGGAGTAGTCCCTTAGCGTCATAAGGGTTCGAGGGTGTCACAACTTTGATGCCCGGGGTATGCGTAAACAACGCCTCAAGAGAGTCCGAATGAATCTCTGGAGCCTTTACCCCTCCGCCAAAAGGTGCCCGAATAACCATAGGTGCGCTATAGCGGCCGAGAGAACGGAAGCGAACCCGAGCCGCCTGCGAGGCGATCTGATCCATGGTCTCATAGATAAAGCCAAAGAACTGAATCTCGGCAACTGGCTTCATTCCAGCCATCGCAAGCCCGACTGAAGTTCCAACAATTCCCGACTCAGCGAGCGGAGTATCGATCACTCGCTCGCCACCAAACTTCTCGAACAGTCCATCGGTGATACGGAAGACGCCTCCATCCCTACCGACATCCTCGCCAAGGATGATGACGGCTGGATCCTCGGTCAAAGCAGACTCGAGAGCCTGGTTAAGCGCCTGTGCAATCGTCAACTTCGCCATGTTACGCTCCCATCTCTTTGACTCTGGCCTCAAATTGGGCACGCTGAGATGCCAGGCCCGTCGGAACCTCTGCATAGACGTTGTCAAAAAGAACGAGCGGAGAGATGTCAAGAGCCTCATGGAAGTTGGCTAATATCTCCTCGACCTTACGTTCTGATTCTGCATCAATGGCAACAACATCATCATCGCTCAGCTGGCCCTCGCCTCGTAGCCAGGTCTCAAGCCTGAGCAAGGGGTCGCGACGTATCCATAGATCCTCCTCCTCGGAGGCTCGGTATTTTCCAGGATCATCCGCTGTCGTGTGTGCACCAAGTCGATAGGTCACCGCCTCAACCAAGAACGGCCCTTCACCAGCTCGAACGCGCTCAGTGAGCTCCTTCATAAGGTTGGCAACAGCAATGTAATCATTGCCATCAACCCGGTATCCCTCAATGCCATAGGCTATCGAGCGCTGCGCTATCGTCTCTGCATGCATCTGCTGGGAGAGCGGAACAGAGATAGCCCACTGGTTGTTCTCGCAAAAGAAAATCAGTGGCACCTCGAGAACTGAGGCGAAGTTCATAGCCTCATGAAAATCTCCCTGCGAAGTTGCGCCATCACCAAAGGTGACCACGGTCGCAGCTGCTTCGTGGCGCAACTTAGTCGCCCACGCCACCCCGACACCATGGAGAGTCTGTGCTGCGATGACTACCTGTGCCGGCAAGACTTGTTTGCCGGTTGGGATATCTCCGAGACTCGGGTGACCCTTGGAGAAGAACAGGCCGTGCTCCATAGGAACTCCACGTAGGTAGCTCGCCGCCCAGTCTCGATATGTGGGAACAAGCCAGTCGCTCTCGTTGAGCGCAGCCACGGCCCCCATCTGTGCGGCCTCCTGCCCCTTGAAAGGTGCATAAGTCCCGATCACACCCTGCCGCTGGAGATTCCAAGCGCGCTCATCGAACGTTCGCAAAAATCGCATGGTTTCATAGGTTTCCCTTAGATCAGCCACCGATAGGAATCCCAGCTCACCAACGAGCTTGCCCTCCTCATCGAGCCGCTGAATCAGCGGAAACATCTCCATACCATCGGTCACGACAGACCACCCCCTTTCTGGGTTGTCCCTGGACATAATCGCCTATGTGCTGAGGCGACATGCTCTTGCTTTGTCGACAGTCTTGGGATCGCCAAGTCAACTGACTCCATCAACCAATATAGTGCAACACTGACGACGGAACCAAGACCAACCTTTCTTAAAAGATTAGAGTCGAAACGTTACTGAGTGGTTACAGCTCTTAGAACTCTTCGCCGCCAAGCGCTCGCAATAAGGCGAGCGCCGCGGCTATACCCCGTCGCGTCGACGGAAGTCTAAGTTGTCGTGCGAGTTCGCGCCAGGTCGGCACCTTCGGCGAGGCGACACTTGCGGAGGTGGCCTGAATCCCGTGAGCTAGCCGCTCCACGAAGAGCGGCGTGTACGAACCTCCGAGTATCGCCAGCTTGGCGATTCGCGTAACCGTAGCTCTGCCAGCTTTGGAGTCAATCTTCTCGAGTATGACCGCTAATGCATCCGCGCCTCCGTAACGAGTCGCGATCAGCAACTCCTCTAACTTCTTTGGTTCCATGCGAGACCCATCCAACTCGGTTGTCGCGCCAGATGGTATATAATCGATTGGTTCTGCCATCAAACCCTCACTTTCGCTCGTCATCAACTTGGCTAGGACCGCTCGTTCCTATCGAAGAGAGATCCGCCGTGACTGGGTCGCGATAATCACTCCTTGAGCGCTTAGCGACAATGTTCACGCCACGCTGAGGTGTCCTCTGTCCGTAGCGAAAATTGTGCTTAGGCAACGCCCGTCGAGGGGTTGCATCTAGTACCTCAAGTTTGGCTGCAAGCTCCTTATAGGCCGGTGTGTGGGTGGCAGAATCCACCTCTGATGAGGTCAAGAAGTTCACCGCCATCTCGTTTTGCTGCGAGTTCATCGGTAGATACACCTGCTTGCCTTGCACTCTATCGGTGATGACAGCGCGCACCTTTACCGATCCTCGGCGAGACGTGAGCCGAACCAGGGAACCATCTACTACACCGCGTTCCTTGGCTAGCTCTGGTGACACCTCCACAAAAACCTCAGGCGTCATATGTGCGATACCGGCCACCCGGTATGTCATGTTGCCCTCATGGAAATGCTCCAGGAGCCGACCGTTGTTGACGTGAATATCGTACTCCTCATCAACCTCATCGGAGGGTGGATGAAAGCTCACTGGATGAAACCTCGCCTTGCCGGAGGGGAAATGGAAGCGATCCAGGTAGAGGATTGGCGAATCAGATCCATCCTCGGCTACCGGCCACTGTAGTGAACGATAGCCCTCCAACCGCTCATAATTAACTCCCGCAAATATCTCAGCCAGGCTCGCAGCCTCTGCCATGACTTCACTTGGGTGACTGTAGTTCCACGACGCTCCCATGGCATTGGCTATACCTTGGGTTATCATCCAATCCGGACGAGACTCGCCTAGAGAATCGAACACTCGGTACAGCCGCTGCATCCGCCTCTCGGTGCTTGTGAAGGTCCCCTCCTTCTCGAGAGAGGGAGAGGCCGGCAGCACTACATCTGCAAACCTGGCGGTGTTAGAGAAGAAAATATCCTGTACCACGAAGAAATCTAGCTTTCGAAATGCGTCCTGGACCACGGTAGAGTTCGCATCGACAAGACCCATCTCTTCACCGGTCAAGAGGAGTGCCCTTAACGATCCCGCGTGGATTGCATCGACCATCTCATGGTTATCAAGTCCCTGAGTGGTAGGGATGGTCACACCCCATGCCGCCTCATACTTTGCAACAACCTCTGGATCTTCAACCTTTTCGTACCCAGGGAAGTATGTCGGCATCGCACCAAAGTCGCTAGCACCCTGCACGTTGTTGTGCCCTCGCAACGGATAGGCTCCACAGCCTGGTTTCCCGAAGTTGCCTGAAACTAGCAAGAGATTCGCTATCGCAGTTGAGGTATCAGAGCCAGCACTATGCTGAGTCACTCCCATCGCCCAAAGAACGCTGAACGACCGAGCATGCGCCAGCGCCTCGAAAACCTCTACCAACCTAGCCTCGGGTACACCAGTAATCTCAGCAGCATACTCGAGCGTGAAGGCCTCTAGCGAGGCACGAAACTCCTCAACGTTCTCGACACGCTCAGCCAAAAACGCAGCATCGTGGTAGTCATGATCGAAGAGATATTTGCTCGCAGCCGACAGCCATACTAGGTCAGTGCCAGGTCGCGGTGCGAACCAAATATCTGCTCTTTGGGCCATCTCGTGCTTACGCAAATCGGCGACGATCAACTTCTGCCCTCGTGACTTGTGTGCCCGTTTGACCCGGGTCGCAATCACCGGGTGACTCTCAGCGGTATTCGACCCGACGATAAGCACAAGGTCACTCGCCTCTATATCCTTGACCGAGCCGGAGTCACCCCCGTATCCCACCGTTCTCCAGAGGCCCATCGTCGCTGGTGACTGACAGTATCGTGAACAGTTGTCAACGTTATGAGTCCCGATGACCGCCCTCGCGAGCTTCTGAGCGAGAAAGGCCTCCTCATTGGTACACTTTGACGATGCGATGACACCTACTGAATCTGGACCATCGCGATCTATGATCGCGTGCAGCGAATCCGCGATGAAACGAAATACCTCATCCCAGGTAGCCTGCCTGAAGTGTTCACCATCGCGAATCAAAGGATGTGTAAGGCGATCGTTACTGTTGACATAATCCCACGCGAACTTCCCTTTCACGCAGGTGGAGATCCCGTTCATCGGGCCGTGCTCTGGATTCACCTTGAGGATCGAACGCCCCTTGGTCCATACGTCAAAGGAACAACCGACTCCACAGTATGTGCAGACGGTCTTGGTCTTTCTTACCAGCTGACGTCGCAGTCGCTCCTCCATCTCCGAGAGGGCGAAGATTGGTTTGAGGCCAATAGCAGGTTCAAGCGCCTTTGTCAGGCTGATCATTGGCTCACGCACCTTGGGCTTGATGTTGGTGGCGAGCCCAGCCTTGCCTATCATCGACTTCTCCATCAGAGCGTTGCAAGGACACACAGTAACACAGTGCCCACAACTGACACAGCTTGACTCCCCTGCTAGAACACCGCCGTCGAACACCACCCTTGGAATCGGCAACGACCAATCGATCGAAAGCGTCTCGTTGACCTGCACCTCCTGGCACGCCTGGACGCATCGTCCACAAAGAATGCACTGAGAGGGATCGTATCGATAGAAGGGGTGGCTGTCGTCTACATCGTAAGGTTTGGGCCGATATGGTACCGGCTGGTCGTTGATTCCCATGTCGCGCACCGTATTGTGGAGCACGCAGTCGGAGTTGTTGTTATCACAGATCGTGCAGTAAAGATCATGATTTACCAACAGCCGCTGTGCGGATCCTTCGCGCTCTGGTGCAACCGCCATCAAGGCAACCTCTTCACCTCCAGCAACGGTGACTTCGCAGGCTCGGCGGGTTGCTCCGTCGACCTGCACTAGACACAGATCGCAGGTCCCAATGGTGCCGAGCATCGGGTGATAGCAGACCTGGGGGATGTTGGCTTCGACTCGATTGAGGACATCAATCAATAACTCGTTCGGCTGAACCTGATGCTTGACTCCAGCGATTGTTACGTCAACTAGCTCCTGCAACGCAACCTCCTCTCGAGGTTACAGTACCACAAGCTAAGCTACCTTATCCCATAACAGAACTCAGCTTGGCCAAAATTCATGACCTGAATGCCTCGGCAATAATCGTGTGGACTAACCTGGATCATGTGTTTGACCTCAACGAACCAGTGACGCTAGACTATCACTTCGATATTCTTTGTCCATTTGCTTACATGACCTCCAAGTGGATTCGAAATGTTCGAGAGCAGGTCCCTCTGACTATCAACTGGAGATTCTTCAGCCTTGAGGAGGTGAACCTTGAGGAGGGAAAGCGTCACCCTTGGGAGCGCTCCTGGTCCTATGGATGGTCAATGCTACGGATCGCGGCGCTATTGCGGCGCCAAGATACAGAGCTCGTTGACCGCTGGTACGCTCTAGCTGGCTTCGCACTTCACGAGGCCGGTCTAAAGCCACATGATCCATCGGTAGCACGAGAACTTCTCACCGAGTTGGACCTAGACCCTGAGCTCGTTGAGCAATCGATGCAAGACCCAACGCTCGACGATGAGATCCGCCAAGACCATGCGAGGGTGATATCATCGGGTGGCTTTGGGGTGCCAACGCTGATCTTCGAGAACGGGCATACCCTCTTTGGTCCAGTCCTGATCGACCCTCCATCGGGCGAGACTGCGCTAGATCTCTGGAGTATGGTTCGGCTAGCCTCACAGCATTCAAACTTCTTCGAACTCCAACAACCAAAGGGCCCCAAACAGCTCGACGCGATCGAGCAAGCCTTGCAACCCTACCTTCAAGGACGCGATTGGAAAAGCATCAATCGCGGCCAAGAGGTAACCTTCGGCCAAGAGCATGGGAGTGGAGGGATCGATCAATCTCGAACACCGAAAAGTCCGGCACAGACAAGTCCGACACAGACAAGGAGCTAGCACTTTAGATGGATGAGGTCGTATCTACCCTTTTCATGGAGTGGGATGCTCTTGATGAACTCGTTCACCAAATACACGAAGACCAATGGATGCAGCCGTCACAGCTGCCTCATTGGACCAACTTCGATATTCTTGCCCACATCATCGGTACCGAACGCTTCTTGTCGGGTGAATCACCCTCAGAGCTGGATCTGCCCGCAGATCGAGAGTATGCAAACGAAGTAGCCAAACTCAATGATCGATGGATTCAGTCGCTTCACAGACTAACCTCAAGCGAACTAATCGTCTATTTCGGCGAGACGATCTCACTGCGCAAGCAGGCTCTTGCTAACATCACCGACTCAGAACTTGATGCTCTAGGTTGGACGCCGATTGGTCAGGCTCCGTTTCGGCGCTTCTTGCAGATACGTGTCTTTGATTGTTACGTCCACGAACAGGATCTACGCCGGTCACTCAATCTACCTGGTCATAGCTCAGGTGTTATCGCTGAATTCAGCATGGATGAGGTGGAGCGCGCGCTTGGCTATATCATCGGCAAACAGGCACGTCTCCCGCAAGGTACAAGCGTTCAACTCCGCCTCGTTGGTGGCGTTCAGCGCACCTGGAACATCCAGGTGAACGAACGCGCTCGGCTCGTCGAGCCACTCGCAGAGCCAACGTGTGCCCTTCAGCTAGATTCAGCCATCTTCTTGGCACTCGCCTGCGGGAGGATAGATCCAGCTGGCGTGACCGAGGAGATCTATGTCGATGGCGACGAGCGACTGGCACAACAAATCATCCAGAATCTGGCCTTCACCATCTAAGCAGTCCGCCACCCAGACCTAAGCCGGCACAGGACCCTACTGTAGCGCCTCGAAGTGATACAGACCCTCACGTAGCGACTGGTCAACCCGGCCCTGTACCGCCAGCAGCTCCAAATGAAATTTCGTCTCCATTACAGCTAACATCTGGTTAAAGGCATCCAACTCACCGAGATGGCGCTGCCGTCGCGTCCAACGCAGTACCTCAGCGACCTCGAACGGAGTGGATGCTCCTTCGATCACAGCGGTCTCAGTAGCTCCGAGGCGCGTGTCGTGATGAGCAAGCAGTTCATCCACTCGCCCATGAAAACCTGCAGCAGGCATTCCGTGTGCCGGGAGTAGTTGTGAATCCGGGAGCAGGCGCACCCGTCGCAAAGAGCCAAGGTAACTTCCAAGTGGATCTCGATACACCGTTGGTTCGAATCCAATCGACGGGGTGATGTGAGGAAGAACATGGTCTCCCGCGAACAACATCCGGTTCAACTCATCAAAAAAGACGATGTGCCCTCGCGTGTGACCCGGTGTTGAGATGACTCGAAGGCTACGGGTGGTCAGCTCTATAGTCTCCTCCACCAGCCATCGGTCAGGCTCTTCATAGAGCGAGCCAGCAATATCCTCTTCAGCCGGCGATGGACCCATCGCAGCCACGATCTGGCTAGCTCCGCAGCGTTCCAACTCATCCAACTGATCGCGAAGAGGACTCTCCCGCGGATGGGCGGCGCGACCGATCGACTCCTGCTCCCCCACTCCGAGAGCGATGGGCGTAGCGAATTCGCGCCTCACCGCAACCGCCTGGGTGTAGTGATCACGATGGATATGTGTAACCAAAAATTGGCTGATATCGCCGAGCGAGGCACCGAGTGTCTTCAGTGCCTCCTCAAAGGCCGAACGCGCAACCGAGAGCTGTTGGCCGGAATCTATCATCACCAATCTGTCACCATCTACGATCGTGTAGACATTAACCGCCCTCAAGCCGTCATGTGGAAGAGGTAGCGGAATGCGATACACGCTTGGTGCCACTTGGAAACAACCGGGCTCATCCCACGACTTGTCGACAGGCTTTGGCATACTCATTCAAACTCCAATCTGAAATGAGCCTACCCAAGATCTGCGATAGACACAAGACGTATCAGTGAACTCAGCGAATAACCCATATCTGGCTCGCTGGTGGCATCCCTCTGTGGGAGAAAAGAGGTTAGCGGACCGACCCCAATCCCCGCAGTGAACGCGTATTAGCGATCGCCAGCCAGCTCGCGGTAGTACGCGATCGCCGTGGCGATACCCTCCTCGAGGCCGATAGTTGCCCGAAATCCGAGCTGCTCCTGCAGGCTTGTGTCGCCGCCTCGAGCAAAAACTCCAACGGGGCGATCGTCACGACCTTGCACCTCTGTGTCGTACCCGCAAGCACCGACCGCGACTCGAGCAAAGTCGAGAAAACTCGTCAATCGGCCCGTCGACAGGTTGATAGCGCCTCCATCGTCGATCGCATCCATCGTGCCGACCACACCACGTACGCAATCGTCGATATGGATAAAATCACGCATCTGCCGCCCGCTACCCCAAACCACCAACGGCTCATCTGCCGATCCGGCCAACGCCCGCTTGCAGATCGAAGGGAAGGGGTAGGTGTCATCCTGGTCAGCACCATAGCCCGAGAATGGGCGGTAACAGACCGAGGCTAGTCCGTGTCTCTCGTTGGCTAGACGCGCGAGGTACTCACAGGTCAGCTTTGCCCATCCATAAGACATATCGGGCATGCCGATATCATCTCCAAAATCAATCATCTCTTCCGATAGCAGCACATAACCCTCTTGCCGCTGGAGGCTCACCGGATACGCAGCGCTTGAAGAGAAACAGACGGTTTTGGTAGGTCGTGCCGCCGCCGCCCATTGCCAATACTCAGCATCGATCGAGAGATCATCTGCGATCGCCAAAGGATTGTGCTCGATCATCAGACGTCCACCCACCATCGCAGCTAGATGGAGAACGAGATCAAAGGACTCGTGCGTGCTGCGGCGAAAGAACTGACGACAGTCCTCCTTGTAAAAATGAAAGCCCGAATACTCTCGTGGGTCGAACAGCGGCCAACCTAAAGCGGGGTCGATGCCTCCTGTGGCCGACGCAATCGGGTCAACAACATGAACCTCGTCACCAGCTAG
>DAHXNM010000086.1 GCA_027365375.1 Ferrimicrobium sp.
TACCCTGGCCTTTGTGCCTGAGCAACAGACGGACTTTATTTTTACAGCAATTGGAGAGCAGCTTGGTTTCGTTGGATGTGCAGGTCTCTTGTTGGGATATGCGATACTGATATGGAGACTCTGGAGCGCAATGCGCTGGTCGAAGGATATTACGGGAACGCTCATCGTCGCGGGTGGGCTGGCATGGATTGGCTACTCCGTCTTCCAAAACGTGGGTATGACCATCGGAATCATGCCTATCACCGGTATTCCACTACCACTCATCAGCTATGGCGGCTCCGCAATGCTCGCCTTTCTCGCGATGGTTGGTCTCGCACTAAATGTAGGGTCCCAACGTGCCCGTGTTAGAACCTGATAGCTTTAATCTCGCCGGTTTTGTTCCTTGCAGACTCGTGCGCGTTGGCGTTGATCTCCCAGAGCCGTTCGCTCGGGTCACCCTCCTCCCTGATGATACCTCCTTGATGGAGTTTGAGATCCCGATCTCAATAGAGCAGGCTCGCCAGCTGGCCCTCATTGTTGCCAAGGAACGCGCACCGCGTCCCATGACAGCTGAACTCATGCAGGATGTGTTGGCTTCGTATGGATTTAACGTTAGCTACGTCGCCTTAGACGAAGTCGTCGGAGGCAATGTTCATGCGGTCTTGGCCATCTCTGGGCAGGATGGAAGGACGCGGCTATTTAGTGCTCGCCCATCGGATGCGATTATGTTGGCCCTGCTTCAACCGGTGCAAGCGCCAATTATGGTGGCGCCCCAACTCGTGGGCCAGAGAGGCGCGGAAAAAGGTCAAGCGGACGAATTTGTTGGGTCAATGAGTGCAGATAATAACGACTTTCAGGATCCGACACCTCCACAGGTTGATTCACCTGTTTTAGACGCTGAAGCTGAGATTGTTAACGGCGCTGGCGCTCCTAGCCACGCTGGAGAGGATTAGCCACTAGACAGCTTTGCTCACTGGCACCTGGTCTTGAGACTCTAGCTAGGTAGAGATATCAGAACTCACGGATCCACTCAAACGTAGAAGATCTACACGCTAGCCAGTGGCCGAAATTAGAAGTTCTAATAGTCGAGACCGAGGTCTAAAATCGGGCTCGAGTGGGTCAGAGCTCCGACGGCTATATAGTCGACCCCAGTCTCGGCGATGGCGCGAAGGTTGTCGAGCCCTACGCCACCAGATACCTCTAGTTGGCAGCGTCCAGCGCTCAGGCGGACGGCTTCATTTATCATTGATACAGGCATGTTGTCGAGTAAGATGAGATCCACATCGAGATCGAGGCACTCTCTAAGTTGTTCTAGGTTGTCTACTTCAACCTCGAGTGGGCGAGTCGGTTGGTGTTGTCGCGCTCGTGATACCAGCTCGGCCATCGGTGCGAAGGCTAGGTGGTTGTCCTTTATGAGAAAGGCGTCCCACAGTCCCAGGCGATGATTGCTGCCGCCACCGCAGCGAACTGCGTATTTTTCAAGCATGCGTAGACCGGGAGTGGTCTTGCGGGTGTCGCGAATCACGGCTCGGGTTCCAGAGACGGTGTTGACATACGTCCGCGTGAGGGTAGCTATACCGGAGAGATGGCAGAGAAAGTTAAGCAGGGTCCGCTCTGCTGCCAGCAGAGTAGGCAGTTCTCCGCGGAGGCGAGCGATTATGGTACCGTTCGTGACGGTGTCGCCATCTTTGGTTACTGGATCCCAGGAGGGGAGTGGACGCTGGAGACGCTCCGCCACTCGGGCGAGAATGAGCGGAGCTATCTCTGCACCCACGTAGATCCCGGTCGCGCGCGAGCCGAGCGTGAGTTCCACGGTTCGAGCGTCAAGCAGTGAACCCGTAAGATCGACCGTGCCCGATGAAGACCTACTTTTGGACTCCGAGGCGGTAGATTGGTGAACGCTTTGACTGCTGACAAGTTGAGTGTCGGCCAACAAGTCTTCGTCTAGTGCTAGGTCGATAATCGCATTGGTGATCACGCGAATCTCCTTACTCTTTGTGCTTTAGATCCATAGAGGAACTGGATACGATAGTGTGGATTCTCGGGTTGTTCGTCTGAGCGCCTATGCGACCCCACGCTACCGATTCTGTTGTCAGCCGCCTCCAGCATCATCGTCACCAGCTCCGATGCTGCCCGGTAACGATGAGCTACAAAGGGGTCCATATCCTCAGTTTGGCCGGTGGCGAGTCTCTCACGTGTGGTGTCGATTGACAACCGTTCGCGCTCGAAGCCAAGGGCGAAGTCTACCGACTGCATGAGCTTTGAGGGGTTATACGCGCGGATCGGGAGGTGGCAAGAGCTCGGGTAGGCGGTGGCGCAGTTGCCACTTGAGGTAGATATCAGATGCAACGCCGCACGGCGGCCGAATACCACGCCCTCTAGGAGCGAGTTAGAGGCGAGGCGATTGGCGCCGTGAACTCCGCTGTTCGCACACTCACCAACGGCGTAGAGTCCAGCTATGTTGGTCTCTCCGTAAGCCCCCGTGACGATACCGCCCATCGTGTAGTGAGCTGCGGGCCGTATCGGGATTGGGGTAGTAGTCGGGTCATAGCCCCTCTCTCGGCAACTACTCACAAAGCTTGGAAACTTGGTAGTGAGCTCACGGTCATCGATCG
>DAHXNM010000099.1 GCA_027365375.1 Ferrimicrobium sp.
CGAAACTCGGCCAGCAGCTCATCCATTCCCCACCCAGGTTGCCCGGTTAGAACTAGACGGATATCTGGATAGAGAGGGGCCATCCTTTCAAAGGCACGAACCAAATAGACCAGTCCCTTGCGAGGCTCAAGGGTTGACATCGCGAGAATGTAAGGTCTCCCATCTAGCCGACGAGCTATTGGGGGTGGCGAGGGATTGGGGACAAGCGGTGTGACTCCATGTGCGATCGCCACTACTCTTGACGGCTCTACACCGAAGTAATCGAGTACTTGCGATCGTACAAACTCCGATGGAGTATGAACGATCGCCCCAGCATCTATGGCACGGCGTACCAACGCTGGGAAACCAAGAACCTCAGGTCGACAAAGATGAGGATAGAGGAGCGGTGTTAAGTCATGGACAGTTACCACTGTTGCAGTGCCCTTCACAGGAGGAACGACAAAGTTCGTACCGTGCACCACATCGTACCCACGGAAGAGCCAACGAAGATCCGGTTGATACCACCGCTGCCATGAGGCCAGGAGCGGGCGCGCCGGGAGGGCCAGATTGAGATATTCAACTCCCACCGGCAGCACTCGATGCAGCTGAGCGTGCCCACGTAGGGAGATCATGAAGCCAGCTGCGCGTACGTGTGCCGAAACCGACTCTGACATGCAGTAGGCAAACTCTCCGACACCACTGCGCTGTCCAACTATAGCTGTTAGCTCAATTGCTACTCGGACGATCTACCTCCACGCTCTTACTAAAGCGGCTATGCATCTGTAGCCCATAGGACTCGCCTGCGCTACCTATCCATACCGAACAACAACGCTAGCGGAGATTACCTAGGGTCGATTCACTGTGGCCTCGTCTCCGCGTCGAATCTGTGCGATGTCTAGGCATTAACGAATCAAGGTTCGCGTGCAAGGTTATACCCATTGAGCCTGACCCCCAGCTCCGTTGTCGCCAGGCCGAAGGGTACCCTGCATCCTCGGCTCAAGTTGAGAGCGGTCCCAGATCGTCTCCTGGAACGCCGTATGGTTGGTGGTTTGAAGCCTCTGCGATCTCAGGCATAATCAGAACTGCTGGCGCCCAGGGTCCCGCCAACCGTTCGCATAGACGCCTGGATAGACTGGAGTCAGAGATCAGAACGCCGAGCTCGTTAAGCGCTGTGGAGTTTACAAGGAGGCCAAAGGGTGTGATTGCGGTACTCGCGGGTGGGGTTGGAGCGGCCAAATTTCTTAGAGGTCTAACTAACGCCGGACTTGAAGAGGAGGTCGTTGCTATCGTCAACACTGGCGACGACTGGATACAGTATGGGCTCAAGATCTGCCCCGACCTTGATACGATCACTTACACGCTTGCCGATCTCGTGAATCCAAAGACAGGTTGGGGTGTACGTGACGAGACCTATAGCTCACGCGAGACTCTCCTGAGCCTAGGAGATGACCCATGGTTCACTCTTGGCGATCGTGATATCGGGCTGCATATGTATCGCACCAAACTTCTCCACGACGGAGCAACCTTGACTCAGGTCACAGCCGAGATCTCTCAAAAGCTCAACCTCTCAGTCACGCTGCTGCCGATGACTAACGACGAGGTAGCTACCAAGGTACTTGTTCAACTCCCCTCTGCAAATAGCGGAGATGACCAGCTGGTTGAACTCGATTTTCAAGAGTACTTCGTACGCTATAGCCACGAGCCAAGGGTTATAAGGGTCCGCTACCAAGGGATCGAAGCCGCGCGACCCACGGACGAGGTGGAACAAGCACTCCTGAACGCTCGACGCATCGTAATCGCCCCGTCCAATCCCATACTCTCAATCGGACCCATCCTCGCCTTGAAGGGCGTCAGCGACCATCTTCGGCAACGAGCCGCCAGCGGAGACGTAGTCGCTATCTCACCAATCATCGCAGGAGAAGCCGTGAAAGGGCCGCTAGCCCAGATATTGGATTCACTCATGACTCAGCACGATGCCCGGATCGTTGCGCAGCTATATCGTGAGGTGACCAGTCAGTTTGTCATAGATACCGCGGATGTCTCTCTGGTAGACTCGATCAATGACATAGGCCTCACCGCTCGAACAACACAGACTCTTATGACCGACCTCGATTCGGCCGTCAAACTTGCCCGTTTCACGGTGGCTATCCCATGAACCGCGCCGGGCTGCAGCTGTTCACCAGCCAACTCGAAGAGGATGTCGAGGTGGGGGCGAACCTGGCCGATCTTATCCTGGATCACTTCGACCTTGTAGATGACGATATTATGGTGGTTACCCAGAAGGTTGTATCCAAGGCCGAAGGGCAAGTCATAGAAGTTGCCGACGATGATCAGGAGAGCGTCGATGCGCTCGTACGCTCCGAAAGCCGTCGCATTCTCCGTCGGAGGGGTACGCTCGCCATCACCGAAACTCACCACGGCTTCATCTGTGCGAATGCAGGCATCGATCGATCGAATACCAACACCGGAACCGTCACCCTTCTCCCTAAAGATCCGGATCGGAGCGCCCGCCGCCTCTTGCACCAGCTACAACACCGCTCCGGCGTTCGGCTCGCTGTGCTGATCACGGATACATTTGGGCGCACATGGCGATCAGGCGTGACCGACGTTGCCATTGGGGTCGCAGGGTTAACCCCGATCACCGACCTACGAGGAACGCGGGATCATAACGGTGCTCTCCTCCAGGCAACCGAGGTGTGCATCGCTGACGAAATAGCGGCCGCAGCTGACCTGATTAAGCGAAAAGACGGCCGTACACCATTCGTCCTTGTACGAGGGATAGATGCATCCCATTTTGGACTCGGAGACATCGGTACCGACGTCGTCCGTGGCTACGGGTTCGACCTCTTCCGTTAACGAGCTATGGTGTCACTCCACATGGCTCCGTACCACTGCAAAACCTGCTGAAGACCCCGCTCAAGTGTGGTGCTAGCATGCCACCTCAAATACCATCCTGCTCGCCTTGCATCAAGACTCGACCGCAGAATCTCCCCGGCGACTGCCTCTTGGTGGTCCGGTTGAATATAATCACGGCCTGCGATCCGATACATCTCCTTGTGCAGGGTATCGATCGAGGTCTCGACACCAGTGGCGATGTTGAGTACTAGCCCTCCACCTTGATCGAGCGATCTGTAGAACGCATCGACGACATCCTCTACATAGACAAGATCTCGAGTCTGACTGCCATCTCCAAGAATGGTAGCCTGTTGACCAGCTGCGATTGCCTGCGCAAACTTGGCTACCACACCTCCCTCGCCGAGTATGCCTTGCCTCGGCCCATAGACGTTGGCCATAACTAGAGCGGTGTACTCCAGGTCGAAGTTAGTCCTGTAGAGGCGCAAATAATCCAGCACTACATCTTTGGAGAGACCATAAAATGAATCTGGCAGGTGGGCCACGTCTTCACGAATCGGTAGCTCGGATGCCGGCACCGCACCGTACACACCCGCACTGGTAGCAAAGATCACCTTCGCGACACCTGAATGCCTCGCGGCCTCCAGCACCCGAAGAGAGCCAACAACATTAGCTGATGCGTCTCCGAGCGGGTCGATCATAGATTCCCGTACATTTACCTTGGCAGCAAGGTGAATCACCGCCAGAGGTTTACGGCGAGTCATCAAAGCTAAAAGATCACCATCAACGATATCAAGCTTGTGAAAGTGCAGTCCCCGATTGCCTTTGCCCCTGGCAACTCGTAGATTTGCTAGCGAACCAGTAGAAAGATTATCGACAACATCTACCTCGTAGCCGGCATCTATGAATCTTTCAACCAGGTGAGAACCTATAAAACCGGCCCCTCCGGTCACCAGAATCGGAGGCGTCATCTATGGATGTCCAACCCCAACTAGCGAATCCCCGGGGTGTAGTTCTGTGCTTTCCGCAACTATAGCCAAGTCGTCAAGGTGAACATCCTCCGGTACCACCGTCCGTGCGCCGACGATTGACCCACGAACCACCGAGCCCGGACCCACCCTAGCTCCCTCGAGAACGATTGAGTCAACAATCGTAGCCCCATCAGAGATCTCGACTCCGTCCTCAATCACCGATCCAATGACCCGCGACACGGAACTCAGCTCAACCGCGGTACCGATGTAGCAGTGACCGTTAGAGTCGTCGTCAGGTTGATTAGGAGCCGGGTACCAGGCGCGAGGTGGGACGAGTTCGCCCAATCGTGCACCAAAGAGAATGTCGCGAATGGCCCGGTAATAATTCTTAGGGGTGCCTGCATCCAGCCAGTAACACTCGTAGGCCCTTGCAAAGAGACTCCCCTGTTCTACAAGGTGTGGGAACAGCTCTCGCTCGATCGACATCCTTCCACCTTGGGGGATCAGTTCCAAGGCACTGGGTTCAAGGATGTAGATCCCCGCGTTGATATCGTGGGACGGAGCAGACTCGATCGGTGGCTTCTCAACGAACCGCAGCGCACGTCCTCTATCATCCTTGACCACTACCCCGAACTGACTAGGATCCTCGACCTTAACTAATCCAATGGTGGCTTGGCTACGACGATCCAGATGGAAATCCATCAGATCCTTGACATCGAGATCAGTCAGGATATCGCCATTTACCACCAAAAACGTCTCATTGATACCGGCACTCTCTGCTGCGAAGCGTATTGCACCTGCCGTATCTAGGGGCTCCTCTTCAATCGCGTAGGTAAGACGTACCCCAGCCGCCTCTCCGTCCGGGTAGGCCAATCGGAAGGCATCCGGCTGATACCCGAGCGACAGAACAACCTCATCAACGCCAAACCCACTCAACCGACGCAGAACTCGCTCGAGCATCGGGAAACCTATAACCCGAAGCATCTGCTTTGGAGTGTGGAACGTCAGTGGCCGAAGGCGAGTGCCCTCCCCTCCGACGAGAACGACTGCTCGCATCTCCCCTCCTACTACTTGGTACTACTCTTTGACTTCGCGGTGCCAGTCGACTTCGCGGTGCCAGTTGACTTCGCGGTGCCAGTTGACGTACTCGTCGAGCCAACAGTGGCAAGATTTGCCGCCGTCGGAGGCTGAGTTGGTGTCACACCCTTAGCCAAGACACCCACAGTCACGATCTGGTCATTTTCTAGCCGAACCTGAGAAGGGTTCACATAAACCGTCGGCTTCGTTGCCAAAAGAGAAGACCAGACGTAGATGCCAAACTTAGCTGGCTTACCGTTGCAGCCTGCTGAGGCGAGCACAGCCTTACCGCCTGGAACGGTGAACCCATTCTTAGTGATGGTCAACCCGGTTATACCCTTTGGAACCAACGCGAGTGTAGCGTTCGCCCCTTCTTCAGACTTTGACTTTGGTGCTACCGCTAGGACACCATTACCCAACGAGGTTACGCCACTCTTGACCACCGATGTCTTCGCGAGTACCGGCAAGTACTTACCACATGCATCAAAGCCGATGGCTGTGTGCCATGTCGTACCAATAACAGGCTGATCCGCCGCGGTCGTCGCCGACGTCGGATGATCAATCTCGTACTTCGAGTAACCGACAACTGCCACCCCGGCAACAACTATGATCGCCAACGCAGAATAAAACCCTAAAGGAATCTGCCGTCGAACCTTTGCTCCACGACCCGATGCCTGTGCCCTTGCGACTCTACGAGCGCTCTCTTTGCTTGCCATAACAGGTTAAGGCTACCGTCTTTTTGAGCTCGCCATGGCGGATGGTCACGACTTCCCTGGTTCAATCGTAGTGTCGATGCACAGCAGGACTTAATCGCTCCGCCTTGCAGGGGTTTGCACTCTAGAGACTTGAGGATAGTTCCACCGTACCGGAGAGTTGAGGCAGGAGTCATCTCCTATACAGATCGTAGCTGCACTCCAACCCTGACGGCAAGCCGCTCCAACCCTGACGATGAACTCAGCGCATGCCGCCTCTGTTGCTATCCGTATGCTAGTTGCGAACCGAACCCGAGATACTGGCGCGCAGCAGACTCAAACCGCAGCGTAGCACGATACCAAGCTCCACAACAAGCAAGCTGAGAGTCGATCGTGGCTCTGCTGCTGCGTAGATAGCCATCGACCGATGATGCTCGAGCAAAGCTCGCGAGCGTCGCTGATCGCTTGATTTGCCGCCATAATGGGTGACTACCGCCAAGGGCTGATAGACAATCTGATAGCCGAACAGAGTGAGTCGGCGACATAAGTCGACGTCCTCTAGATAAAGGCGGTACTTTGTATCGAATCCGGCCACTCGACGTAGCGCCAGGGTGGGGCATGCAAGAAAAGAACCTGAGATCCACGGAACGACGACAGCAAGCTCAGGATCTATATCGCTCATGCGATAGGAGCGCGTCGCCGCGCTGGACGGAACAAGCCACCCAATCGCACCGTGCCACATCGACTGCCACAACGAGGGGAAGCGTCGAAAAGATGGATACCGGCTCCCGTCACTGTTGAGCACCTTTGGACCGACGGCACCGACGTTTACGTCTGTCTCCAGAACGGCTGCCAGTGCATCGATTGCTCCAGGATGCACAACTACGTCAGGGTTGGAGATCACAACCATGGACTCCTCCACCATTGTCAATCCGCGATTGATCGCTGCCCCATAACCGAGATTAAATCCAAAGGCGAGTTCATGCACAACAACGCCACCAATGCGGCTGGTTCGATCGTAAGACTCATCAACTCCGTTGTCGATGACGACAATTCTGGCTACCCCTTGCTGGCTGAGGTCCTGAATAAGCTGCTCAATTGATCCGGACCGATATTGCACGATGATCACCGCAACGTTGCCGTTCACAACCGCTCCAAGTCCCTCACGACGCGCTCTATCGCATCATGCCAATCATCAGTCGTCCGGCCTAGCGCGGCGCTATACGCAGAGGTAGCGAGTACCGAATTCCTAGGGCGAGGCGCCGGATAACGATCAGCAACCGACGCAGCGCTAACCTCAACTACCTGCCCAGGATCACGACCGAGCAGAGTCAGAATCCAGCGAACCACTTCGAACCACGACGCGCTGCCACCGTTGACGACATGGAAGCAGCCACTACAGCTACTCAGCATCAACTGGATACTTGCCTCACTCAAATCGTCAGCAATCGTAGGCGAACCTACCTGGTCGCCTACGAATCTAAGTGTCGAACCTTCTTGGGCCAGACGCACGACTGTGGAGGCGATATTGCCGCCGGATGAACTCATTAGCCACGCGGTTCGAATATTTAAATCGCTCCCAACACGAAGCTCCTGCTCACCTCCGAGTTTGCTTCGGCCA
>DAHXNM010000100.1 GCA_027365375.1 Ferrimicrobium sp.
CGTGAGCGTCCTCCTAGCGGTCCTCGGTGGCATCGTCTACCTCGTATTGTCACTCAACGTCATTCGGTCGCTCCTGGTGCCGAGGATCGATCGCTCGAGTCTGCTACGGCTCGTGATTCGAACGCTGACTATTCCTGGGCAGGTGGTACGACGGCGCATTCACAACTACGAGGTCCGAGACCGGGTGCTCGCTTTTGAGGGCCCTATCTCCTTGCTAGCACTCCTCGGAGTGTGGGTAATCGGCTACCTGCTCTCCTTAAGCTTGTTGTTACTCCCGGCCGTAAGCAACCCATTGGCAGCGCTCGCGCAGGCTGGATCCTCCCTGGTCACACTCGGAATTGTCAGCTCCGCACAGGGATGGGCCCAAGCGATCGACATTCTGGCAGGTCTCACTGGGCTGTTCATCGTCGCACTGCAGATCGCCTATCTGCCAACACTGTATGGCGCTTATAACCGACGTGAAACAGAGGTGACAATGCTGGTTGCTCGCGCCGGCGAACCCACATGGGGACCGGAGATCCTCGCCCGAGCTCAACTCACATCCTTGGTTGACGACCTGCCAGATTTCTACCGCCAATGGGAGCGATGGGCAGCAGACGTCCAAGAGAGTCACGCGAGTTATCCGGCACTGATGTTATTCCGTTCTCCAAGTGCTTACTCGTCGTGGGTCATCGCGCTCCTCGCCGTCTGCGACTCGGCGGCACTCTTTGACGCCGTCGCCCCCGAAAGCACACCAATCGAGGCTCGACTGGCGCTCAGGATGGGGTATCTCTGTTTTCGACGGCTCAGTTCAGCGCTTGGACACGAAGTCAACGAGGACCCTAAACCAAATGATCAGATCATGCTCACGTACGCCGAATTTAACCGCGGTTTCGACCGACTTGTTGCCACTGGATTTGTTATGGAACGCGATCGTGACGAAGCCTGGGTCCACTTCCATGCCTGGCGGGTCAATTACGAGAATGCCGCCTACTTTCTCGCCAGTCGTACCGATGCCGTTCCTGCCCCGTGGAGTGGCAAACGCCTCTCTGGACAGACACTCGTTCCTTTCCGACGTTTAAAAAACCGAACTCCAGAGGACCCCGAAGGCACTACACGTACCTCGTATTTTCCAGAGAATCTCTGAGCAACCTCTCATGAGTCACGCGACCAAAAGCTCCGGCAGACAATCCTGAGACATAGACAGGAGGGTTCGGTCCAAAGGCGCGACAGGCGCCGCTAGCGTAGGGGTATGGAAATGACGGTCAGAAGATGGCCTCTCAATAGTGTTCCCCGTCGACCAATGGTGGATTCTCCCTCATGAGGCCCCGACCTCTCGTGAGTCCAACCAGTAAATGACCCCCTCGCACGTTGGGTCTCCCCATCGATCGAAGGTGCTCCTTCCCGCGACCCTCATCGCACTAAGTGCGTGGTGTCTAGCGGCCTGTGGCCAAACGTCTTCCACCTCCGTCACGCTGACTGCAACGAACGTAGGGCAACGAAGTTTCTCGGGCATCGTCGATCAGTACTCGAAGGCGAACAACCAAGCCAATGAAACACTCAGCGTTGCTCGGCAAAACGATGATGAACAAGGGACAGCAGCCGCTATCGACGACGCGGATTTCCACCTTTCTCGCGAAGCCGGCTATCTGACGGCCCAGGGGACGAGCTACAAACCTTTCTACGAGGAGTTGGACCGAGCGGTCACTGTCGATTCTCCACAGAAGCGCTACCCGAAGTTGCTCGTCACGGTCGACGCTCAGTACACCAACAACGCGAGGACGGCGAATGACTCCGCCTGTCGGTTTCTTGGAGTATTCGCCAAGAACTCACCCAATGCGCCTTGGCGCGTCACCGACGAACCAACCGTTACCAAGTCCCTCTTACCTGCGGTCAAGGTCATCGATCACAACCAAGGTCTCGTTCCCTCGGAGTCCTCAAACCTGTCAATTCCGCTCACAAGACTACCCAAGTACTATGCGTTGGCACTGACCACCTATTTTCAAGAAGGCATTGTGTCGCGAGGTTTAAAGCAGGCCGACTTCTCGACATCGGCCAAGTGCTGGTCCCTTCCCCAACTCTCGACCAACCCCTATGTCTCGCCAAGTTCATCGCAACAGCTGGCCACCAGCGCCACGGTGACAGCACCAAATCCCCACATGATTACGCTCACCACCGCGAACGGCGGGGCACTCGCCGTTTTTACCCTCCATGTTGATCTCATCAGTTCAAGCGGCAAGAATGCCGCCTTCACTTGGAGCCACCGGGCGACCGATCCTGACTCCTACTTGCTGCCTGCAGCCTCAGGGCTCCACAACATCCAAATCCCACTGCTGTTCGATATCGCTGTGTATGACCCTCCCGTTGCGGTAAGCAAACTAGCCCCTCGCATCGTTGGGTCATACTGGGGTCCTCTGCTCGGCGGTACTGAGGCTCATCAAGCACCCTTAGACGCTTAAAAGCCCCCAAGAAGGGGGCTCGTAAGCGTCTCAAAGCAAGACGTTGTTACTGGTTTTTCGGGTCCTCGGCGAGCATTTGGTAGATATCGCGTCGCAGACTGGCGAGCAGCTGTTGTGCACGCTGCCGTTGTTCAGCAGTGCCCACGATGTCCACCTGTCGCAGTGCCTGGAAGGTAGCACGAACCTCACGACCAAGGTCCAGCTCTCGATTAGAACCAAGGTCCTCGGCGTCAGACACAAGCCCTTCAGCCTCAGCTCGTCCGGCATCGGTCAGGGTGTAGACCTTTCGACCGTCCTCCTCCTGGCCTACAATGAAGCCAGCGTCCTCTAACATCGACAAGGTCGGGTAAATCGACCCCGGGCTTGGTTGCCACACGCCACCGTTGCGCTCCGCGATCAACTGCATGAGTTCATAACCGTGTTTTGGGCCGCCCGCAAGGAGGACTAGAATCTCGCGACGAACCCTGCCGCGTGGCGACCTACGTCGACGCATTCCCTGTCCCTCACAACCGCCTCCATGCATTCCTGGACCTCCGCAACCTCCATGCATGCCACGTTGGTGCCTGCCACGTCCACGCATATCATCAACTTCTTCATTCATCATCTCTGATCCCTCTCTGTCGCGGCTACCTCCGCAACCACAACCTCCATGCATGCCACGTTGGTGCCTGCCACGTCCGCGCATATCATCTTGATACATTTTTCGCTCCTTTAACGTTATATCGTTAAGTACAGTATAGCGACTGTTGCAGCAATCATGCATCG
>DAHXNM010000098.1 GCA_027365375.1 Ferrimicrobium sp.
GATCTTGCGATTGGATATGGGCAGCTCAGACGGATCAACGACGGTCCTTGCTCTTTACTCTCTCACGTTGTTGAAGCATGAACCTACGATTCCGGTAACCAACGAGTTGAGCGCTTCCCAACGGGATTGTAGTCTCTGTCATCCGTTTGGGGGACAAGCATATTGACAGTTGCTGTTATCTTGGATAGCTTTTCACTTGATCTCTGTTAAGGTCCCCCAGCTACTTAGCAGCTGGTGATCGTGCCATGATGGCAATGAGCAAGACGAATAGGCCGGAACCACGCCCTTATGCTGCCTCCACCCGAGGAAGCGCTAACTGAGTCGCCGACCTGGCTGCGTGGGAGAGGACCCGTCTATTTCGCAGACGGTCCGGTCACTTTGGTCATGGCTCTTGAGGAGGAGGCATCGACCTCGCACCCTTCGATGATCGAAGCCCATAGTGAGGTGCTGCTTATCTGGGCCAAACTGGCCAATGATTTGCTGGGGACCACCTCTCTCGAGGCACCTGAGCGCTGAGAGAATGGGTTTTAACGTCCTCGTCTTTTGTACGGAACTCGCATCCGCGCTACATTCGGAACGCTTCGGGCCGACGATCTCACCCGATCTACGCAATAGGGCCCTCGAAGTGGTCCGGGCTCAAGGGTCCGTCCGTAGTGCTGACTCATTCCGCTATCGACGAGCGGACACTTCGATAAGTGAGCAGGCGATGATAGTTCCTCTTGCGAGAGTGCAGTGAGGATCGACTACTGTTGAGATACACCAACGCACAGGTGACGGTCACGAGAACACTTGCTTGGAATACCCAATTTCCCAAAATTGACTCGGTCCAAACAACACCAGGCACTACACCAACGACATACCACACACGAGGAGACAGCCCGGTTTTCCAGGGATCATTCACCTGATTGGCGATGCCACGTGTGACCACAATCGTTTCGCCGGGCACACTCTGCATTTTGACCACCTTATGGATGACGGTCTCGTTGGGATACGGCGCAGGTGGGGTATACGCGATTACCTGGCCAAGATACACCTGACTCGCGGACTCGTGAGCAACGATCACCGCAGCACCAACCGGAATCTGCGGTGCCATACTACCGGACTGCTCAATGTCGATTCTAAAAAGGTCGGTAGCCGAACCGAGCAGAACGAACAGAGCTAACATCACGAAAGTCACGACCAGTAAAGCGAGGCCCCCATCCCTAACACGATGCCAAGCTCGTCTCTGCTGTGATACTACCCTTGCGTGCAAGCGTCTACTCCACTAGTCCAGCTTCCGTCGTTAGATGTTTGCACACCGTAGTATTCTGAGGTAGAGAGCGAGCTGATCGTGTACGAATCTGTGCTATCCGAAACCGATGCTACGACCGTCCATGAGCTGGGCGTGCAGCTGCTTGCCTCCACAACCTGCACCTGTGGCGCAAGTTGTTTCCCGAGCGCGTCGATGGACGTGGCGGTAGTCCAGGAGAACTTAAGAGCGTCCGTGGTCGTGGACAGAGTACAGGTAGTACCAGATAGGCCGCCACCGATTGGGCAATAATAAC
Source organism: Ferrimicrobium sp. (assembly GCA_027365375.1). GTDB lineage: Bacteria > Actinomycetota > Acidimicrobiia > Acidimicrobiales > Acidimicrobiaceae > Ferrimicrobium. The sequence continues at coordinate 1,545 of DAHXNM010000098.1, forward strand.
CGGGGTAGTAGTAATTCGCACCACCATTGCAAACGTAAGCATCTAGATTGCCATCCCAAAACGGAGCTGTACCGTTATAACAGCCGTAGGCCGCTCCATATGTTGAGGTAGTAGTAGTAGTGGTCGGGGTGCCAGTAGCTGCACCCGGCGTAGGCATCTTTGCAGTCGAGTACGCAACCGAGGTCGCACTCGGAGCACTCCACGATGCATACGCGGGCCGCGCCGGTGCAAACCCAAGTCCCAGCGCCATGAGCACTGGGACGAGATATAGCCTCAGCTTATGCATTCGTCGCAGCTGCCTGCGTTGCCACAAACGTATAGGCGATCGTTTGTGTGAGGGCCTGATATGTGTTCCCATCTGTACGCGGCAGGGTGAGGGTCAATACGACATCCTGAGACCCACCAGGGGCGATGGTCGATAAGCCAGACAACGGTGTCGGTGTCGTAGCTGCCAAAGCGTCAATCGGCTCGCTTGCAATAGCAGTACTCGTCGTCCCCGAGCACGAATAACTATCGCCACCACCTGGCAGGCTCGTCGCAGTCCATGAGGTCGAACAGGTCTGAGCCTCAAATTGGAGGCCACCAGTCGATGAGGTGACGAGTGCGGTCGGGTTTGTGGCAAATGATGCTGACAGCGACACATTGCCAATGGTTCCTGTTCCGGTGTTATTGAGCTGCATAAGGCGCTGGATACTATCTCCGGGGATTATGTTGTCGGCTGCCACAGTTAATGTAGAGGCGCTCCCGGATGTCAGATCGATGGAAGCGGTGGACACCTTCGACGATGCGGGAGGCAGCTGTGATTGGAACACCGAGTGGCCTGGACCAGCAGTGACCAGCACGCCTGCGGCTGCGCCTGCCAGCAGTGCTCCCGAGGCGATAGCTGCTATTTTAACTGTTGTTCGGTGGCTCACTTGGCCTCACCAGCTCTCTGCGTAATCGTAAATGTATAGTTGAGTGTTGTTGCGTTATTTTGGAACACATTGTCGACGGTGGATGGTAGGTAGCTTGTCAGCACTACATCGACACTTCCACCCGGAGGAAGAACCTCGGATACACCTTGTGCGTTTGTCGTTGTCGGAAGCGTTAGTGGCGTCGCTGAAGCGATGCTACCGGTAGCGGGTGAACCAGTGTAGGATGCATATCCCACTGACCCACTGGTAGGTGTTGTTAGCGTCCCTCCAACCGTAACTGCTGCACCTAGTACTGTGGACCAAGTAGACGAGCATGCATAGGTGTACGCACCAGTAGTGCCCATCTCAGACGGAGTGATCGTTCCGGATGGACACGTCTGTGCAAACAACTGCATTGGTGGCGATGCAACATCGCCTGCCACTAAGGGGGTAGATGAACATGCTGTCGATGTGCCAGCTACCGTACAGTTAGACGGCATAGCCGCGATACTCACAACCGATGCCCCGACGCTTCCGGTGTTCGTTAGTATGACTTCGTGTTCGCTGTAGTCGCCAGGCGCCATTGCTGAGACAGCCTGACTGAAGCTCGCACCCGAGTTAGTACCCACCGTAAGCGCGATCGTGCCGGTGTTCGCGGTAGTGGTTTTTGCTTGAGCGCTTGAGAACACCGAGTATCCTGCACCGGTCTGCACGAGCGCTAACGCGCCAACGGTTGCAACCGCTCCGGCGATCAACAGTAATGGTTTCTTCTGCATGCCTATTTTCATAAGAAACTCCTATAGGTAACGACTCCGTTCGTCGGAGTAAAGTGATTGCTTGTATGTTTAGGTGGAAGTTCAGAACAGCATCATAGGCAACCCACTGGGGTATAAAACTCGATTTGTGGATGGATCAGAGAGACAAGCGGATGACCGTATGCGTACCCCTGAAGCAGATTCGCACCAACTTGTTTGGCTGTGCTCATGTGCGCGTTGGTCTCGATTCCCTCTAAACACACATCCGTGTCTGAACACTGCCTGTCGAGCACGCGCCGGAGGCCGCTGCATTGCTCCCTGGTCCAGGACAGAACGTCCTTGTCCAGCTTAATCATGTCCCATGTCAGGCTCAATGGCGCATCGAGTGTCCACAGTGTTGACCCAAAGTCATCCATCGCTGCCCGTCCACCCCGATCATGGATAGCATCAATCGCCCTGGCAAGCACCTCAGGATCAACGCTGCCCTCCACGATCTCAATGGTAATGTTGGTGAGATCGCCCATATCGTCCACAAGGTCAAGGTTGTCTATGTCAAGATTGACGTGGATGGGCAAGCTGCGTGTGACTTGCACCATGATCTGTGCGTAGCTGAGGGCTTCGAGGGCTAGTCGCCGACGACCGCTGGGGGTTAGTCTTGCTATCAATGGACCCGCTGGGGCGTTCTTGGCCCGCGTGTTCCTGGCCAGGAGTTCGTAGGCGACCGGAATCTCGGTGTCCACGTCGATAATGGCCTGCATCGCGAATGTCGCCACTAGTTGTGGGCTCCGAGCCAGCTCACTTCGAGCTAACGCCACGCTGCTAGACACGCTGTCGCTCTGCAAATTTGACACGTGATGGACGAATATCGATCACTCGACCAGCGGCACCAAGTTCTGCATCAGGCGACGCTGAGAGGATTATGTGACCGTACTTATAGTTTGCCTCGTGTGATGCCACCGCGTCCTCTGCCTGCTGCATTGAGTACCATAAACCGCGAGTTTTACCCGTGGGGCAAAAGTACCAGTAACAACCTTCTAAATCCTCACTAGCGAGCAACACTCCCCCTTGTTTAGCCGGGTACACCAATTCACCCATCCTAACACATGAACGTCATGGACCAACACGTTTCTTTCTCATATCAGTACACGTCTTGCATATATATTGGGCATGAGTACCTCATCTGAAACCGATCTTGATACGAACCCCGAAGTGTACCTTCAGGACGAGAACACGACCGTCTACCACGGGGATTGCATTGAACTCATGCACACGCTGGCAGATGCTTCAATCGACGCGATCATCCTGACCGCAAGCCCTGCGGCTCCGACTTCCCGAGCCAGGGCTAGGGTGTAGCGCCTCGGGTATCGGCTCAAAGGCAGCGGCTCGTGCACCCGTGAGTTGGCAGTTCAGCTACCCAGCTACTCGTTTGTCACAGAGTCCAGCTAAAGTCTAGGTTGGTATCGATGATGGAATGGGGATTGGAATCATGAGTCAAGAGACTCGTCCGCTCGCTGGGTTGCCTGGGGCTGATCGCACTTTACTCGCGCATCCGCCTTTGGAGCTGGCTGTCGCAGAATTCCGGACCGCACCCCGAGAGGAAGAGTTGTCGGCAGACTCGGCTTTGCGTTTCAAAGAGCGTCTTGCCGAACTCGGTGTGACCTTCGTTCGCATGGAACCGATTCAGCAGCAGCGCCTGTCCTTGAATGTACAGGCAGGCGTGGCAGCTTCTCCTCAGGTAAAGGTAGGTACTCGCGGATGGCTGTTTGTGTCGGCTGATGGCGCGACACAGATGTCGCTGCTCCCGGAAGCAGTGGTGTACCAGACCTCTAGATACAACCGCTGGAGTGTTACGATGCGTCCCACAATTGAGGCGGTGGTCACTGCGATGAATGAGTTGCAGCCCACTCCCCTGGTGATGCGCATCGGCGTCCGGTATGTAAATCGTCTTGTGGACACCACTGCGTCGACTGCACAGTCGTGGATCCCGCACCTCAATGAGCACTTCCTCGGACCGTTGTGTCACAAGGACCTCGGTGTTCATGTGAGGGCCTCTCAGCAGCAGGTGGAGCTTGTCTTCTCCGACACTCAAGGTGCTCTCGTGCGGCATGGCCCCTTCCTCGATGCCACGGCCGGGGGATCATCCAGCTACCTCATAGACATCGACGTCTTCGACACGGAACCACTACGCTTCGATGAGGCTAACTTGGTTGAAAGGATAGAAGTGTTGAATCGGACTGCTGCAACTTTGTTCCAGGCTGTCTTAAAGCCTGATTATCTGAAGTACCTCCAGTCAATTGATGTAGAGGAACAGTCCAACACAGGAGCCTCGGCGTGACCGCAACGTTCACGCCTACTGGCTCTGCGCTCGGTGACTACGAGGACCTTACAGCATACGAGGCGGAGACGAATGACCACCATACTCAGATCAGGGCCGTGTCGAACCCTGGCTTGCTTGAAGTACTGAATGGGTTTCATAAAGCAATTCGGGAACCCCTCGCTGCGCTTCGGGGGGTTGTTCGGGAGACCACGGCAGTGGATCCGTCGCGATCACAACCAAGTGGCCTGCCTGGTGACAAGTGGGAACCACAGCACATCCCTCTCGTGTTAAGTGACGACATGCCCACCTGCATCGTGACTTTGCTCGTATTGAGTCTGGCAATGGAGGATACTCCAACGTTTGAGATGTACTGCGAGCATTCTTCTCCAGTCTCAGGTGCCAACGATGTTGTAGAAGTAATCGAAGAAACTTCGCGGCGAGTTGGTCTCCCGATTAAGGACGTCTTGGCTGCTGCCGGGGTGAAAAAGAGTACGTACCACTCCTGGAAGGCGGCGGCCGTCGTGACACCTCGGCTGGCCAGTCAGGGTCGTTTATGGGAGTTGGCCCAGTTCGTTGAGGATTTCACAGAGGTTCATGACTTCCCCATCCAACAGTGGCTTCTAACTGACGAAACTCGCCAGCGACTCTTCATGAGAGGCCACTTTGTGGAACTGCGTGAGATGCTCCTTTCGCAACCACGACCACTCGTGGGGGCACCAGAGTATGCGGGCCTAGCTGCAATCGGCGGCGACAATCTGATCGATGACCGCAAGACCGAACCTGCTAGACACCGACGAGGTCGGGTCAGCCGCGTACAAAACATAAAGGCAGCCGGCCAAAGCGGGAGTTGATTGCATGGAAGCCATCGAGTCGGAGCCGACATTGCCATGGGCTATAACAGATCGGCTGGACGAGATCTTCGATCTCGACAAGTTGAAGGACGCACCCTTCAGGGAATCGCTTGACCTTTGGCGACAGGGTGATTTAGTTCGTGGTATTCGCTTGTTTTGGGGAAGTGGCTCCGGTGTTGACGGTCTCACCGATGTGAACATGGATACTAGCCCCGATGAAGGGTGGAGTGTCGCGCGCTGGGAGCATCCGAACAATTTGGGGGCCGATGACAACTCCCCAGAACCCATGGCGATCATCACCTCGCAGACATGTGATGTCGTCGCAACGGGACCAGGAGGGCGACACCCCACTGTTCAAGTTTCCCCGCTCATTCGGCTCACTCAGATCGGAAATGACCGCGCCGAAGCCGTCAGAAATGGGCGTACAGTTGACATGGTCCTGATCATCAACACACCACCCAGGGAAGAGTGGGCCGCGGATCTTCGGATCTCCTTACCTATTTCGAAGTCCGTTCTTGTTGCTCAACAACCGACGAGGGCTTTCCTAACAACACAGGAAGAATGCGCCTTCGCCGATCGTGTGGCCCTAAAGATACGACGACCCGCGGTGCATGACGCCACCGTTGAACTGGCACAAAGCTTGGATCAGTTAGTCAAAACGAGCAGGCGGTCTGGGGTGACTTGGATTGATCGGGTTGAGCAAGTGCGGGCTCGCGCCATGTCTGGCACGTTACTTAACCCAGAGGCGCTTGAGTTGTTGGTTATCACCCTTGACGGACGATTCTTAGCTGAGCAGATGGACTCCCTTCGTCAGTGGCACTTCAGTAAGAAAAAGCAATTCAAGTCACAGACCGGCGGCGGAATACTGACCCCGCTCCGGTTTGTCGAGCTGGAAAAGATGAAGGTCCAGGACTACCGGGAGTCGGTACCCTTGAGCCTCCCGGAACTGGGGCAAAGACCCTTCTGGTAGCGGCCAGTGGAGCTCAGTTTGGGAGTCCAACATCCGTTCCACAAGAACTCAAGGAGCCTTGCTGATACCCGTTCGATACACGCCGGAGTTGGGGCCGATTTGATGGCATGCGGTGCTTGGGATGGGAGCTACTCTAGCGGAATCTCCGCAAGCGAATCGATGATCATATCCTGAACCTTTCGTAACCTCTTCGCGTCACCATTAGGCCGCCTCGTCAACCAGTCAGGCAAAATCACACTTCCTAACCCGCCCTCGTTGGCAACTCGCTTTGATTTTCATCAGCGCACCGACAACGCTACGAGCGCTAGCACCAGTGCCTCAGTTAGAAACTGAAAATGCTTGACGACCAATCTAACTAGGCGCGGCCAGAAGACCCCCCAAACACGCCACAAGTGCGACGCCAAACCCAATTTCTAGTTCTTCTGGCCTACCCCTGAGACAGGACTGACAAAACCCAAGGATCCAACGTGACCGCTTCCTACTCATCGGCGGACTCTCGCTGGGTTTTACCGGCAGATATGGGTTGAAGTGTTTCTTCTCGATCGTTTCAAATGTATCGCCATCGAACGCGAGGCCGACTATCTGCCCCTCATCGCTCAGCGCATTAACAAACCCCCTGCAACTTGGGCTAGGTCTCTAACGCCTGCATACATAAGTGATAGTTCTAAAAAGGAGGACTGGAAATGTCAGTATACGGACCAATTTCGATAATGCGCAATCGATTTGACGAGATCACTGAGTGGCGATGCAGTGGCGATACCTGGGCCGACGTGCGGGTTAAGCTCGGCCTACCCTGGGCTGGCTGGGATCGGCTTAGCGGGCTATGGCACGCTGAGTTGGAACGACGATCACCCGATCTGGCTCATGCACACAGGTGGACTCGCAATTGCCAAAGCGAGATTGTAGTTCTCAGGGCCAAAGGGCGTACATGGGAAGAAATCCTGTCCGAGATTCCATTCGACTACTACCCCGAGGGGGTTCCACCCATCGAGGTGATCGACGCTGCTCACGCTTGGCATATGCGCCACCAGGTCGCCGTGTTCGCCAGAGTCGATGCGTACTTTGCCAGTATAGGCGAGGCCTCACCGTGTCACAAGAAGAACCTCCC
>DAHXNM010000104.1 GCA_027365375.1 Ferrimicrobium sp.
CGATCGAGGAGCGGGTGGCTGGAGCGGTCGATCTCGCCACCGAGACAGCAAAGGCGTCGCCGGCACCGCCAGCGGATCTTGCGTTTAGAGATGTTTGGAGCGATGGAGGTTGGCAATGGCGGAGTTGAGCTATCGAGATGCAGTGCATCGCGCACTCGCGCAGGAGATGGCGCGCGACGAGCGCGTGGTGTTTTTAGGTGAGGACGTAGCGAGGGCAGGTGGTGTCTTTAAGGCCACCTCGGGTCTACTAGAGCAGTTCGGTCCAGATCGAGTTATCGATACTCCCATCTCTGAACAGGCTATTTTGGGTACGCTAATGGGGGCGGCGATGACTGGTCTTCGTCCCGTCGCCGAGATCATGTACTCCGACTTCTTCGGAGTCTGTTGGGACATCGTCGCCAATCAGATGGCAAAGACCCGCTACATGACCAATGGTCAGGTCACGATGCCGGTGGTGATCAGATCCGGCAACGGAGGTGGGCTCCGGTTTGGTGCCCAGCACTCGCAGTCGATCGAGAACTGGGCGATGGCGGTGCCCGGTCTAAAGGTTGCCCTCCCCTCGACGCCACACGACCTCGTCGGCCTCTTTGCGGCTGCAGTTCGTGATGACGACCCGGTGATCTTCCTGGAGTCAAAGTCGCTATATGCCACCAAGGGCGAGGTGGCCGACGGTGAGATTGTAGAGCCGCTAGGTCGGGCGAGGATCGTCCGTGAGGGAGCTGACGCGACGATCGTTACCATCGGTGCGATGGTGCATCGTGCTAACGAGGCGGCGAACCGCCTCGCGCGTGAGTTCGGCATAGACTGTACCGTGATAGACCTCAGAACTTTGGTGCCGCTCGATATCACTAGCGTGCTCGCCTCGGTGATGGCGACCTCGCGACTGTTCACGGTGGAGGAGAATCCTCAACTCTGTGGTTGGGGAGCAGAGGTGGTCTCGATCGTGACCGACGAAGGGTTCTACACCCTCGATGGACCCCCGGTTAGGATCACGACGCCACACATCCCGTTGCCGGCGGCCGCTGAGCTTGAAGATCAGGTGATTCCATCGGTTGATCGAATTGTTGAGGTCATTATGAAGAGAATGGACTAAATCATGCATGTGTCAGAACTACCTAAAGGCGTACCTACAAAGATGTTGATCGGTGGATCCTGGGTCGATGCAGGTGATGGTGCAACGACCGAGGTCATCGACCCCGCGACCACCGAGACGCTAGCAAGCGTTCCACTCGCTACCGAGGCGGACGCTATGGAGGCGGTTGCCGTCGCCTATGAGGTACAGCCAAGTTGGGAGAAGCGGGCTCCTCGCGAGCGAGCTGAGATTCTTCGCAAGAGTTACGAGCTCATGGTCGAACGCTCAGAGGACATCGCTCGCGTGATCGTGCTGGAGAACGGGAAGGCACTACCTGACGCACGTGGAGAGGCCGCCTATGCAGCCGAGTTTTTCCGTTGGTATGCCGAAGAGGCGGTTCGCCAGTCCGGACTGATTCAGCGTGCGCCAAGCGGTTCGAACCAGATTCTCGTCCTTCGCCAGGCGATCGGTGTGGCGGGAT